>NZ_JBHTWX010000065.1:0-8563 GCF_042792155.1 Kitasatospora sp. NPDC056651
CGGGCGGCCCTCGCCGTCGGTGCGGTGCGCTTGAATGGCGCCACCGCACCGTCCTGACCGGGGGAGACGCACCGATGACCACGTCCGAAGCCGAGCTGCTCGCGGCCGCCCGGAACCCCACCGCGGCCTGGCTGGAGTCCTGCTTCGGCCCGGGCACGCTGTGGCGGCCCGAGCCCGGGGCGTTGCCCGAGCGGCTGACGGCGCGGGGCGCCCGGGCGTTCCTGAGCGAGGTCGGGGTGCCGGCCGTCGAGCTCGACTTCGTCGGCTTCGACGCCACCGGCCTGCCCGGGCGCGGGATGTGGGAGGCCGACCTGGACGAGCTGTTCGGCGAGCGCACGCCGGGCGACGACACCCCGCCGGGCAACCGGGGCTTCTGCGTCGGGACGTTCCACGAGCGGCACCTGATGGTGTCCGGCGACACCGGCGCCGTGCGGATCTACCACCCGGACGGCTGGGACCACGGGGAGGGCTACGGCGGCCGGGCCGCCGACTCGCTGCCCGCGCTGGTCGGCGCGCTGGCGCTGCTGGCCCGCTCGGAGGAGCGGATCCGCGAGGGCGACGCCAAGGCGGCGCTGGACGGGTTCGAGGCGCTGGTACGGGAGTTGGGGCAGGGGCCGGAGGAATCGGAGCTCTGGGCAGGCCTGGTGGAGGACCTGCGCGACGAGTACGAGAGCGAGGGCGAGGGCGAGGACTGACCCTTCCCGGTTTCGACGGCCGCACAACGCCCCCGGGCTGTGCGGCCGTTCGCGTTCCAGGGGCCGGGCCCTAGACGTCCTGGCGGCGGTACGCCCCGGCCCGGGCCGCCGCCTCGGCCGCCGCCGCGGCCCGGTCGGCGGCGGCCTCGTCCAGCGGCTCCCCGGTGGTGAGCATCCGGTAGTAGAGCGGCGCCGAGACGGCCCGGACGACCTCGAACCCGTCGGTGTCCGGCGGGAGTTCGCCGCGCTCGACGGCGGCGGCGACGCACGGCGCCCACTCCTCGACCCGGCGCCGGTAGAAGTGGTGCAGCGCCTCGGCCGCGTCCGGGTCGCAGGTCGCCGCGACGATGACCGCGCGGAACAGCGCGCCCTGCCGGGGGTCGGCCAGGGTGCGCCGGACGAGCCGGGCGTTGGCCCGCAGGTCCCCGGCGAGGGAGCCGCTGTCGGTGCGTGGGAGGGACTGCTCGGCCATGTCCGCGAGCAGGTCCGCGACCAGGGCGGTGGTGCTGCCCCAGCGGCGGTAGACGGTGGTGCGGCCGACCTCGGCCCGCTGGGCGATGTCGCCGAGGTCGAGGCCGCCGAAGCCGTGCTCGACCAGGGCGTCCTCGGCGGCGCGCAGCACGGCGGTGCGCACCCGGGCGGTCCTGCCGCCGGGGCGGACCGTGCCGGGCGTGGTGGTCTCGGCGGCGGGCTCGGACGGGGAGGTCTCGGCCGGGGAGGGTGCGGGTCGGGAAGGCTCGACGGCCATTAACGGGATTCCTGTTCCATTAGCCGGGGGGAGTCTGCTAGGTTCAAGACATCTTAACGGAACGGAAGTCCCATTAGGGGCTCCGGCGAGGGGAGAACCGTCATGACCACCACCACCGACATGGAGTACCGCAGGCTCGGCGCGTCCGGCCTCAAGGTGCCCGCGCTCAGCCTCGGCACCGGCACCTTCGGCGGCCGCGGCCCGCTGTTCGGCGCCTGGGGCACCACCGACGAGCAGGAGGCCCGCCGTCTGCTCGACATCGCCATCGACGCCGGGGTCACCCTCTTCGACACCGCCGACGTCTACTCCGACGGCGCCTCCGAGGAGGTGCTCGGCCAGGCCGTCAAGGGCCGCCGCGACCAGGTGCTGATCTCCACCAAGGCCGGACTGCCCACCGGCGAGGGCCCGCAGGACGCCGGCACCTCCCGCGCCCGGCTGGTCCGGTCCGTGGACGACGCGCTGCGCCGCCTCGGCACCGACTACCTGGACCTGTTCCAGCTGCACGCCTATGACGCGAGCACCCCGATCGAGGAAGTGCTCGCCACCCTGGAGGACCTGGTCCGGGCCGGGAAGATCCGCTACACCGGCGTCTCCAACTTCTCCGGCTGGCAGCTGATGAAGTCCCTCGCCCTCGCCGACCGGCACGGCCGCCCCCGCTACGCCGCCCACCAGGTCTACTACTCGCTCGTCGGCCGCGACTACGAGTGGGAGCTGATGCCGCTCGCCGAGGAGGAGGGCGTCGGCGCCCTGGTCTGGAGCCCGCTCGGCTGGGGCCGGCTCACCGGGAAGATCCGCCGCGGGCAGCCGCTCCCGGACGGCAGCCGGCTGCACGACACCGCCGACTACGGCCCGCCGGTGGAGGAGGAGCTGCTGTACCGGGTGGTCGACGAACTGGACGGGATCGCCGCCGAGACCGGCCGCACCGTCCCCCAGGTGGCGATCAACTGGCTGCTGCGCCGACCGACCGTCTCCTCGGTCATCATCGGCGCCCGCAACGAGGAGCAGCTGCGCCAGAACCTCGGCGCGGTCGGCTGGGCCCTGACGGAGGAGCAGGTGGCCCGGCTGGACGCGGCCAGCGCCCGCACCGCGCCGTACCCGTACTTCCCCTACCGCCGGCAGGAGGCCTTCGCCCGGCTCAACCCGCCGCTCGCGGGCTGACACGCCTCGCGGTCAGGAGCCGGCGGTCACGGCCCGGGCGGTCGCCAGCATGGCGTCGTTGCCGGCCTTGGCGGCGGTGAGCTCCGCCTGGTGCAGGCGGATCAGCTCGTTCTCGTAGGCGGTCTCGACGGTGAACCAGACCCCGACCACGTTGGTCCGCTCCTTGCACTGGACGTCCGCGGTGGCCGTGGCGATCTCCTCGGCGGACGGCGTGGGGCTCGCCACCCACCGGGAGTCCTTGAGGGCGTCGTCGGGTGTGGCGTAGGTGTAACCGCGCTCCGCCATGCAGCGCGACCAGTCCTGGAAGACGGCCTTGACCCGGGGGTCCGCGCCCGAGCGTTCGAACCCCTCGAAGTTGATCGTTACCGCGACCTGGGCGTCCCGGCCGGTGCCGCCGTGCGCGATCAATTCCTGCTGCGCGGCGCTGATGCACCCGCCGGGCGGCAGCGCCTTCCCCCGGAAGGGGGAGGGCGACCCGGAGGCGGGCTTCCCGTTCGTCCCGAGGCCGCTGCCGAGCGCGGTGATGACGTCGGCACTCAGCGAGGGCTCACTGCCGGGCTTCTTCCCGCCCGACGGATCGGGCGAGTGGTAGCCGTTCACGGAGACGTCGGCGAGTTCGACCGGGTCGTACCGGTGGGTGGTCTGGGTCTCGGACGAGGTTCCGCCGAGCGGATGCGTGTAGTCCAGGCCGAAGCCTCGGACGCAACGGGTGACCAGCGCGGTCTGCGCGGCGTCGTACTGCCGGAAGTCCTCTCGGCTCAACAGGTAGGCCTCGATCGGCAGCGTCCTGTCGGCCACTTGGCTCAGCCGGGGGACGTCCCCGATCGGCGGTGGGGCCATCGGGCTGAGGGAGGCGGAGGAGGCGGCGGGGGCGGAAGGAGGGGCCGGGGCGGCGGCGGGGCCGGAAGTGCAGCCCGCCGCGAGGGCCAGGGGGATCAGCAGCAAGGCCGGTCGGAAACGGCGGCGGGTGGACGTCATGGCGGGGCTCCTCGGGACCGGCTCATGGTCGTGCGGTGGGTCGGTGACGGCCGGACGGGCGCCGGACCCCCGGTGGGGTGGGGGCCCGGCACTCGGTCAGGGCTAGTGCGCGGGCTCCCAGCTCTGCGAGTGGTTGTTGTTGCGCATGTCGACGCTGCCGCCGTTCCACCCCACCGAGCCCAGGTTCTCCGAGGTGTTGCGGATGATGAGCTGGTACGGCCCGCTGTTGCGGACGCTGTACTCGCGGTACCACACGCGGAGGTGGTACGTGTAGCTCATGTTCTTCACGGACGCGGCGTTGTTCATCACGGGCTGGCCGTTGCCCGCCCCGCCGCCGCCGAAGTAGCCGTCGTAGTTGCCCTCCTCGCCCTTGCCGAAGAAGGCTCCCTGATTGTCGGGGCTGTAGTACAAGCAGGCGTCGCCCAGGGCGCAGCCGCCGCTGCTCGCCATGGCCGGCGCGGCAGCGCCGAGGAGCACGGTGCCGATGGTGGCCGCGGCCAGGGCGGCGGCTGCCAGCTTCTTCTTCATCCCACTGCCTCTCGTTCGGTGAACCGGAGTGTCTCCGGCTGTCCTTGAGTCTGGTGGGATTGGAGAGGAGGGCCTATCCACTTTCGTTCCCTGTCGTGCGCCGGAAACGGATAGCGGTCCGGCGGCCGGTGCCGCTATCGGGCGCACCGCGTGGGCCCCGGCCCGGGAGATGTCCGGGCCGGGGCCGAACCGGCTTGTCGCGGGGCCGGCGGTCGTTCCCGCGCCGGTGGTTGAGCGGGCGTCAGGCCTGCCGCAGGGCGTCAGGCCTGTCGCGCGTGCCAGGCGGCGAGCAGCTCGGCCTCGCGTTCGGGGGTGAGGGTGTCCGGCTGGGGTTCGAACGGCCGGATGTCGCGGGCGGTTTCGGCCACCGGGCGCAGTACGAGGCCGGTGGCGAGGGCGGCGGCCGGGTCGGCGGTGCTGGTGGCGCGGGTGCGCGGGTCGGCGGGCCAGAGCGGGAGCGCGCGCTCGGGGAGGTCGGCGGAGCGCAGGAACTCCTCGTCGACCCAGGTGAGGGTGGTGCCGGGCGGGGCGACCGCCGAGGCGACGGCGTCGAGCAGGTCGCCCAGGCCGAACGGCGGTGGGGTGGCGGCGTGGTAGGCGCCGGAGGCACCTTGCTCCAGCAGGGCGAGCATCCAGGCGGCGAGGTCGCGGACGTCGACCACCTGGAGCGGCGCGTCCGGCCGGCCCGGGGCGAGCACCTCGCCGCCGCGGGCGAGGCGCCGTACCCAGTGGTCGAAGCGGTGGGTGTAGTCGCGGGGGCCGATCACGTACGTCGGGCGCACCAGTAGTGTCTCCGGGCCGAAGGCCTGCCGGGCGGCGCGTTCGCACTGGACCTTGAGGGTGCCGTACGTGGCGACGGTGACCTCCTCGGCTTCCGGGCCGTCGGCCGGGAGCAGCGGGGAGTCCTCGGTGTAGCCCGGGGCGGCCGGGATGTCGTAGACCGAGAGGGAGGAGACCAGCAGGTAGCGGCCGGCCCTGCCGGGGCCGAGGGCGGCGGCCAACTCCCGTACCTGTCGTGGGAAGTAGGCGCAGAGGTCGACGGTGGCGTCCCAGTCGCGGCCGTGCAGCGCGGACAGGTCGGCGTCCCGGTCGGCGATCAGGTGGGTGGCGTCAGGGAGCGGCTCGGTGCCCGACCGGCCCCGGTGCAGCACCGTGACCTCGTGTCCGGCGGCGAGTGCCGCCTCGGCGAAATGGAGGCCGATGAACCGGGTGCCGCCGATGACCAGAATGCGCATCCCGCCATCCTGCCAGTGCGCCCCGCCGCCGGTGTCACCGGGTGGCCGGCTGTGGCACAAGTTGTCGGTGGGGTGGGCGAGTCGGGGCAGGTGTGCGCACTCGGGGCGGGAAGTGGGTTCGACCGTCGACGGTGCGTTCGGTGCTGGTCGGAGGTGGTCGGCCGGTCAGCCGCTGGTCAGTCGACCGAGGGTGGGACGGGGAGGGGAGCGGTGACGGCCTCGTAACGTCTGATGTGTCGTCAAAGTTCCTGGTTTTCTGGCGAACTTGTGTGAAGGCCCTTTAAGCTCCCGTTAACAATGGCGGTTTTTCGCCGCTCACGAACTCCCTCACGAGGTCGGGCGGAAGGCCCAACTGACACATGAGAGCAGGGATGACGACGACTAGTGAACGAACGGCCGGTGCCGCGCGCGGCCCGGGCCGGCGGCGACAGCGCGGGCTGGGCCGTACCGTTGGGGGTGCGGCGGCCCTGGCCGTGGTGATCGGTGCCTCCTCGCTGGCGGCGGCCCCTTCGGCCTTCCCGGCGGCCGGTGACGGGGAGGTGACGGTCCGGGTGATCCGGGCCGTGGACACCAGTGGGGTGTGGTCGCCGACGCTGGAGCACGGCATGGCGGGCGTGCGGGTGACGCTCACCGACGCGGCCGGGACCAGTGTCGAGGGCATCACGGCGGCCAACGGCATGCTGACGCTGTCGCCGGCCACAAGCAAGCTGACCGGCGGCAAGTACCGGGTCCAGGTGGTGAATCCGAAGCCGGGCGTGCTCTACCCGGCCTTCGCCTCGCGCCAGGGCCTGGACGGCGCGCCGAACCGGCTGAGCTCCAACGAGGAGTTCGTCGACCTCTCCGGCGGCAAGTCGGTCGAGCTCACCACGGGGCTCTGGAGCCCCGGTGACTACTGCCAGAAGAACGCGCCGCTGGTGTCGACCTGCCAGAACCCGCCCTCGGAGGGCGACGCCCAGCACACGCTGCTGTCGTTCCCGTACAACTCCCGTGGCACGGCGGGCGCGGGCGTCGCCGTGACCGACCTGGCCACGGCCGGGCAGACCGGCAACCTGTACGGCATCGCCTGGAACCGGGCCGACCGGCGGGTGTTCTCCGCCGCCCAGGCCAAGCGGACCACCGCGTACGGCCCCGGCGGCCCCGGCGGGATCTACGTCACCGACGTGGACCAGAAGAAGACCTCGCTGTTCACCACCGTCCCGGACGCGGGCACCACCCCGCACACCGGGGGCAACGACGACGCCTTCCTGGCCCCGGTGGGCAAGGAGAGCCTCGGCGGCATCAAGGTCACCGACGACGGCAAGGACCTCTTCGTCGTCAACCTGAACGACCGCAAGCTCTACCGCTACAACGCCACCGTGGCGACGGCCTCCGCGCCCAAGGCCGCCTACGCCATCCCGAACCCGGGCTGCCCGGCGCCGGGGGACTGGCGTCCGTACGGCCTCGGCATCCAGGACGGCGTCGGCTTCCTCGGCGGCGTCTGCTCGGGCGAGTCCACCGGCAAGGCCTCGGACCTGCGCGCCGTGGTGCTGCCGTTCGACCTGTCCACCGGTGAGTTCAAGGCGGCGGTGCTGAACCAGCCGCTCGACTACCCGCGCGGAACCACGGTCGGCGGGCCGTGCCCCGGCACCGGCTGGTTCCCGTGGCAGGACACCTTCCCGACCAGCCAGAACGGCCAGGCCTGCGGGGACAACTACATGGCCAACCCCGAGCCGGCGGTGGCCGAGATCGCCTTCGAGACCGACGGCTCGATGCTGCTCGCCTTCCGGGACCGCTTCGGCGACCAGTCCGCGGCCAGCCCGACGGGCAACGTGGTGGCCAAGGTGCTGCCCGGCGGTGACCTCCTCAAGGCCTGCCCGGAGAACGGCACGTACGTGCTGGACACCAACCTGGGCTGCGGGTCCACGGCCCGGGGGCAGCGGTTCTTCGACAACGCCCGGATCGGCCACAACAACCCCGCCAACGCGGGCATGGCGTTCTCGAAGGTCGAGGACTCCATCGTGGTCTCGGGCTACGACAGCGACAGCCGGGCCTACGGCTACGGCAGCGCCTTCCAGAAGCGGGACGGCAAGGCGGACGGCGGCGTCCGGCTCAACACCGCCCCGGGCGCCCCGCCGTTCGGCAAGGGCGCCGCGATGGGCGACCTGGAGGTCCTCTGCGACCAGGCGCCGCTCCAGATCGGCAACCGGGTCTGGTACGACCCCGAGCGCAGCGGCCTCCAACTGCCCGGCCAGAAGCCGGTTCCGGGGGCCACCGTCCACCTGTACGACGAGTCCGGGAAGCTCGTGGGCACCACCACGACGACCGAGCGCGGCGAGTACTACTTCGACGACAGCGACGTCGACGGCGGCCTCAAGCCGCGGACCAAGTACACGATCAGGCTGGACAACCCGGCGGACTACGCCAAGGGCGGCCCCCTCTACCAGTGGGTGCCGACCGCGCACGACGTCGGTGACAACCACTTCATCGACTCCAAGGGCATCGTCCCGGAGGGCGGCAAGTACCCCGAGCGGGCACTGACCACCGGCGGCCCCGGCGAGGACGACCACACCTACGACTTCGGCTTCCGCCGGCAGGAGGGCGCGCTGCGCCTGGTCAAGCACGACCAGGACGGCAAGCCGCTGGCCGGCGCCAAGTTCCAGCTGTGGCACGAGACCAACGGGACCGACGGGCTCCAGCCGACCGGCGACAAGCCCGACACCAAGGTCGGCGAGCCCTGCACCACCGGGGCCGACGGCATCTGCCAGGGCCTGGGCGAGCCCGGCGAGTACTACTGGCAGGAGGTGAGCCCGCCGGACGGCTACCAGGCGCCGGAGGTCACCGTCTTCGGCCCGCTGAAGCTGACGTCGGAGAACCTCGACAAGGGCGTGGAGGTGACGGCCGTCAACAAGCTGATCCCCACCCCGACGCCGACTCCGACCCCGACCGAGACGCCGACCGCGGCGCCGACGTCGGACGCTCCGGTGCCGCCGGCCCCGGCTCCTCCGGCGTCCGGGCACCTGCCCAACACCGGTGCGGGCGACGGGACGCCGATCGTCCTGACGGGCGCGGCGACGCTGATCGTCCTGGGCTCGGCGCTGGTGCTGCTGGTCCGTAGGCGCAAGGCCGCCCCGCGCGGCTAGCCCCGCGGGGGTGTTCCACAGGCGGGCCCCGGGGCGGGGGGCCCGCCCCCGGGCCCCCACGGGCGGGGGGGCCGGGCCCCCGGGCCCCCCGGCCCCCCCCCA
>NZ_JBHTWX010000065.1:8573-50309 GCF_042792155.1 Kitasatospora sp. NPDC056651
TGGCGGGTCGTAGGGCGCACGGCCCCCCGGCGGGGCACGCCCGGGGGGGTTTTCCCCCGGGGGGGCCGGGGGCGGGGCCCCCGCCCCGGGGCCCCGATCGGGCGGGTTCGCGGGACCACGGGTCCCCGGGCCCGCCCGACTGTCATGATCGACCGAACCGTCATGCTCGACCGAGGCGAGGAGCAGGCTGCATGCCCCGCAAGACGAAGGCCGACGGCCGCGGCCCCCGGCGGGCCGGCCTGCTGAAGGCGCTGATCGCGATCGTGGTGTGCGGCACCGCGGCGGGAGGCCTGGCCGTCTACCGTTCGGTCTCCGACGAGGCGACCGAGCGCCCGGTGACCACGGACGAGGCGGGCCGGCTCGCGCTGTCCCGGCTGAACCTCTACGAGGCGAGCCCGGTGGCGGTGACGCTCACGGCCGACGAGGGCGGGGGCGTCGGCATCCGGGTCGAGGGGGTCGTCGACTACCGCAACCACCGGGGCGTGGGCCGCTACCGGAGCACCGGCGCGAGCGGACCGCTGGACCACGGCCTGATCGTCTGGGACACCGGCGGCCTCGGCCTGGCCCCCGACCAGGACGGCGCCGCCACCGCGACCCCCGCCCCCGTCGCCACCGACGCCCCGGCCTGGCAGCAGGCCGAGCACATCCCGCGCCAGGGCTGGTCGCCGCGCGGCTACACGGCGGACCCGCTGGACGCCGGGCTGAACCTGCTGGTCCAGCTCGGCGCGGACCGCCCCGACAACCCGCTGCTGCTCGCCCAGTCCGGGGCCCGCTGGCTGGGCCGGGACCGGATCGACGGCCGGAGCTACGACCGCTTCGCCGGCCCGCGCGCCCAGGGCTCCGCGCCCGACGGCGCCCGCTCGCCGCTGACCTACTGGGTCGACGGGGACGGCGGGCTGCGCCGGGTGACGATGCGGATGGCGGGCCTCGGCACCCCGACCACCGTGGAGCTCACCGGACGGCAGCCGGACGCCAAGGTGCCCGAGGCGCCGTGGCTCGCGGGCTGACCCGGTACGGCCGGAAGTCCGCAGGACAACGCGGTCAGCCGTACAAAAATCGTTGGTGAGGCAGCAATGGCTTCATCATCTTCCGTTCACCCGGACTCGGCTGCCAGCATCGGCGCACCGTCACCGCCCGAGGGAGTAGCCGATGAACCGCCCCCGTTCCCTTCGCTGTCTGGCCGCGCTGTCCCTGGTCGTCCTGGCGGCCACCGCCTGCGGGCGCTCCGACCAGGGCGGCACCACCGCCCCCGGCGCGCAGGCCGCGCAGAACGCCGGCAAGAGCGCCGTCGAACTGCTCCCGGAGAAGACCAAGCAGAGCGGCGTGCTCAGAGTGGCCACCTCCGTCGGCTACCCGCCGATGGAGATGTACAAGACCGGGACCACCGAGCTGACCGGGGTCGACCCGGACCTCGCCGCCGCCGTCGCCGCGAAGCTCGGCCTGAAGCTGGAGCTCTCCAACTCCTCCTTCGACGGCCTGATCCCGGGCCTCCAGGCCGGCCGCTACGACCTGGTGATGTCCTCCATGACGGACAGCGCGCAGCGCCGCCAGGCCGTCGACTTCGTCGACTACTTCCGCACCGGCGGCGTGGTGATGACGAAGAAGGGCAACCCCGAGGGCATCAAGTCCCTGGAGGACCTCTGCGGCAAGAAGGTGGTCCTCGCCAAGGGCAGCTCCAACCTGGAGATCGGCGAGCAGCAGAACACCAAGTGCGCCACCAAGATGGCGATCTCGCAGAGCGAGGACGCCCCGACCGGGCTGCTCCAGCTGGACAGCGACCGGGCCGTGGCCACCATCGTGGACTACCCGGTGGCGCAGATGTTCGTGCAGAGCAGCGGCTCCTACGAGGTGCTGCCGGAGCAGTACGGGACGGCGCCGTGGGGCATCGCGGTGGCGAAGAAGGACTCCGGGCTGCGCGACGCGGTGCAGAAGGCGCTCCAGGAGCTGATCGAGAGCGGTGAGTACCGCAAGGTCCTGGACACCTACCAGGTCGGCGGCAGCGCGGTGGAGCGCGCCACCGTCAACGCGGCGCAGTGAGAACGGCGGCACCGACGAGATGAGCACCGACATGAGAGACCCCGCGACGCCCGCCCCGGCCGGCCGGACCGCCTCCCCGGCGGGCGCGTCCGACGACGACCTGGCCTTCGAGGTGACCGGCCGGCCCCGCCCGGCGCGCTGGTTCGCCGTGCTGGCGGCCGCCTTCGGCGCCGTCTGGCTGGCCTGGACCGTCATCGTCAACCCCAACCTGCACTGGGACATCATCGCCAAGTACCAGTTCGACGGCGTGATCCTGGAGGGGCTCTGGGTGACCGTCCAGCTCACCCTGATCTCCCAGGTGGTGGGCATCGTCATCGGCGTGGTCGTGGCGGTGATGCAGCTGTCCGACAGCCCGGTGCTGCGGACCACCGCCGGGGCGTACACCTGGTTCTTCCGCGGCACCCCGCTGCTGGTCCAGCTGATCTTCTGGTTCAACCTGGCGCTGCTCTTCCCGGAGATCAGCATCGGCATCCCGTTCGACGGGCCCAAGCTGGTCAGCTGGCAGTCCAACACCCTGATCACCGGCTTCGTGGCGGCGCTGCTCGGCCTGTCGATCAACGAGGGCGCCTACATGTCCGAGATCGTCCGGGCCGGCATCCAGAGCGTGGACCCCGGGCAGCGCGAGGCCGGCGCCTCGCTGGGCATGTCCAACCGGCAGATCCTCACCCGGGTGGTGCTGCCGCAGGCGATGCGGGTGATCATCCCGCCGTTCGGCAACCAGTTCATCTCCATGCTGAAGACCACCTCGCTGGTCTCGGTGATCGCCGGCGCCGACCTGATGACCGTCTCGCAGCACCTCTACCTCGCCAACTTCGAGGTGATCGCGCTGCTGATCGTGGCCTCCCTCTGGTACCTGGTGCTGACCACCATCGCGAGCGTCGCCCAGCACGCGGTGGAGCGGAGGTTCAACCCGGCCGGTGCCCCGCCGGCGCTGCACCGCAGGGTGCTGGCGAACCTGCGGCCGGGGCGCGGCGCAGCACGCGAGCGCGAGAAGAAGCGTGAGAAGAAGCGCGAGACGAAGGGGGAGGACAAGTGACGACGACCGACCTGGGGAAGCCGGCCACCGAGGTGGTCCTGTCGGCCCGCAAGGTGCGCAAGCGCTTCGGGGACCTGGAGGTGCTGCGCGGCATCGACCTGGAGGTCAGGGCGGGGGAGGTGCTCTGCGTGATCGGGCCCTCCGGCTCCGGCAAGTCCACCCTGCTGCGCTGCTTCAACCACCTGGAGAAGATCGACGCCGGGCGGATCGAGGTGGACGGCGAACTCGTCGGCTACGAGTCGCACGGCGCCGACGGCGGCAAGCTGCGCGAGCGCCGGCCGCGGGACATCCGCCACCAGCGCGAGCGGATCGGCATGGTCTTCCAGCGTTTCCACCTCTTCCCGCACCGCACCGCGCTGCGGAACGTGATGGAGGGCCCGACCGCGGTCAAGGGCCGCCCGCGCGCGGAGGCCGAGCGCCAGGCCCGCGAACTGCTCGCGCGGGTCGGCCTGGCCGACCGCGCCGACCACTACCCGGCGCAGCTCTCCGGCGGCCAGCAGCAGCGGGTGGCGATCGCCCGGGCACTGGCCATGGAACCGACCCTGATGCTCTTCGACGAGCCCACCTCCGCGCTCGACCCCGAGCTGGTCGGCGAGGTGCTCGGCGTGATGCGCGACCTCGCCCGCAGCGGCATGACGATGATCGTCGTCACCCACGAGATGGGCTTCGCCCGCGAGGTGGCCGACCGGGTCGTCTTCATGGACCAGGGCGCCGTCGTGGAGGCCGGCGACCCGGCCGACCTGTTCACCGCCCCGCGGCACGACCGCACCCGGGCCTTCCTCTCGACGGTGCTCTGATGGGAGCGGACGTGACCTCGACCCCGGTCGACCTGCTGCTGCGCGGCGCCACCCTGGTGGACGGCACCGGGGCGCCCGCCCGCCCGGCCGACCTCGCCGTCGCGGCCGGCCGGGTCACCGTGCTGCCGCCCGGCAGCGCGGTGGCCGCGGCCGAGACCCTGGACGTCACCGGACGGGTCGTCACCCCCGGCTTCATCGACGTCCACACCCACTCGGACGCGCTCGCCGCCCCACTGTGCGGCGGCACCCACACCGACGGCGACGCCCTGGACGAACTGCGGCTGGCCCCGCTGCTCCAGGGCGTCACCACCGAGATCGGCGGCAACTGCGGGATCAGCCTGTTCCCCGGGCTGCCCGGGCGGCTGCCCGATCTGGCCGAGCACCTGCGGGTCTCCTTCGGCCTCGGCCCGGTGCGGCCCGCCGAGGACTTCGACGCCTTCGCCGCCGGCCAGCGGCCCGAACTGCGGCGCAACCACATCACCTCGCTGGTCGGCCACGGCACGCTGCGCGCCGGGGTGATGGGCTTCGAGGACCGCCCGCCCACCGCCGAGGAGCTGGCCGCCATGTGCGAGCTGCTCGACCGGGCGCTGGCCCAGGGCGCGGCCGGGTTCTCCACCGGGCTGATCTACCCGCCCGGCGTCTACGCGGACACCGAGGAGATCGTGGCCCTCGCCGAGGTCGCCGCACGGCACGGCAAGCCGTACGTGACCCACCTGCGCGACGAGATGTCCCAGGTGGAGAAGGCCCTGGAGGAGGCGCTGGAGATCGCGGTGCGCTCCGGCGCCCCGCTCCAGATCTCCCACCACAAGACCGCCGGCCGGCACGCCTGGGGCGCCACCCTGCGCACCCTGCCGCGCCTGGAACAGGCCCGCGCCGACGGCGTGGACGTGCTCTGCGACGTCTACCCGTACACCGCCGGCAGCACCGTGCTGCACGCGATGCTGCCGCCGTGGACCAGCGAGGGCGGGCCGGCCGCGCTGCTGGAACGGCTGCGCGGCAAGGAGGTGCGGGACCGCATCCGGGCGGACATCGCCAACGGCGTCAAGGGCTGGGAGAACACCGTCGGCAACGGCGGCTGGGACCTCATCTCGGTGGCCGCCGCCCCGGCCCGCCGCGCCGCCGAGGGCCACCGGATCGCCGACCTGGCCGCCGAGCGCGGCGCGGACCCGGTGGACTACGTCTGCGACCTGCTGCTGGAGGCACAGGGCGAGGTGACCATCATCAGCCACTCGATGCGCGAGGACGACGTCCGCCGGGTGCTGGCCAGCCCGCTGTCCATGATCGGCTCGGACGGCGTGCCCAAACCCGGCCGCCCGCACCCCCGCTGGGCGGGCAGCTTCGCCCGGGTGCTCGGCCACTACGGCCGCGAGCAGGGCCTGCTGCCGCTGGAGCTCGCGGTGCACAAGATGACCGGCCTGCCCGCCGAACGGTTCCGGCTGGCCGGGCGCGGGGTGGTCCGCGACGGCGCCGTCGCGGACCTGGTGGTGCTCGACCCGGCCGCCGTCCTGGACGGCGCGACCTTCGAGCAGCCGCTGCTGCCGCCGGTCGGCGTGCAGGCCGTCGTGGTGGCCGGGCGGATCGCGGTGCGCGACGGCCTGCCGACCGCGAGCCGGGCCGGAGAGGTGGTGCGGGTCCGATGAGCCTCGCCCAGGTGGCGGCCGCCGCGCGCAGCTCGGCGGCGCTCCCGCTGACCCTGTCCGTCGCGGCCATCGACGTGGACGCCGAGGGCCCGGCAGCGTCGGTCGGGGTGGACGACACCGTCGTGCTGCCCGTCGCCAGCGCCGCCAAGCTGCTGCTGCTGGCCGAGGTCGCCCGGAGGCTGGACGACGGGGAGCTGACGGCCGGGCAGCCGGTGGAGATCCTCCCCGAGGACGTCACCGGCGGCACCGGCCTGCTCGGCCGGCTCAGCCGCCCCGGCTGGACGGTCGAGGACCTGGCCTGGCTGACCGCCGCGGTCAGCGACAACACCGCCACCAACGCGCTGCTGCGCCTGGTCGGCCTGCCCGCCACCGAGCGGCTGGCACGCGACCTCGGGCTGGAGCACCTCACCCTGCACGACCGGGTGCGCGACGAACGCGGGCCGGACGTCCCGCCGGTCTTCGCCACCGGCACCGCCCGCGGCCTGGCCCGCCTGGTGGCCCTGGCGGTCCGCGGCACCATGGCGACCCCGGCCGCCTCGGCCCGGCTGCTCGACTGGATGCGCGCCAACACCGACCACGGCCTGGTGCCCGCGCTGATCGACCACGACCCGTACGCGCCCGGCTTCCCCGAGCCGCTGCCCGGCCGGCTGCTGGTGGCCGACAAGACCGGCACGGACACCGGCGTGCGGGCTGACGCGGGCGTCATCGTGGGTGCCCGGCGGGTGGCCTACGCGGTCATCGCGCACTGGGACGTGGCGCTCGGGCCCAGCACGGAGCGGGCCGCCGTGCACGCGATCCGGGACGTCGGCCGCGCCCTCGCGGCCTGGGCCCAGCGGCGGCCCTGAGCCGGCCGTCCAGGACCGGGCCGGCCCGGACCCGATCGACGGGTCCGGGCCGGCCGCCGTCTCAGTGGCCGTCCTCCGAGCGGGTCTGGGTGTGGCCGCCCGCGGTGGAGGCGGTCTCCTCCTCGGCGACGACGGAGGTCGAGGCGTGTCGCCCGTCGACCACCGCCGTCGCGGCCACCGACAGCAGGGCGGCGGACAGCAGGGCGGCGGCGACCGGGCGTACGGACAACCGGCGGATCATCGGGTTCCCCTCGGTGGACGGCGCTGGCGGGTGCAGCATGGCACACCCGCCGCCCGCCGCACAGTGCCCTCGGCGGGGGAGGTCAGAGCGCCCACCGCATGTCGAGCAGCGACCTGATCTCCCCGGCGGCGGCGCCGAGTTCGGCGAGGAAGGCGCGCAGCGCCGGGTTGCGGTTGGTGGCCCGGGTGGCCACCCCGATCCGGCGGTGCAGCTGCGGGTGGTCCAGCCGGCACACGTGCACCCCGGCGCTGTCGGCCAGGCCGAGCGCCGGGATCAGCGCGACGCCCATGCCGGCCCGCGCGAGGTTGATGGTCACCTGGTAGTGGTCGCTGCGGCAGCGCACCCGGGGGCGGAACCCCTCGGCCGCGCAGGCGCGTTCGAGCACGGGTTCGCCGGTGCTGCCGCCGTGGGTGCCGATCCAGCTCTCGCCCTCCAGTTCGGCCAGCCGCACCACCGAGCGCCGCCCGAGCCGGTGCCGCAGCGGCACCACGACCAGCTGTGGCTCCTCGAAGTACATCCGCACGTCCACCGCCGCCCGGCGGCACCACGGGTCCAGCGGGTGCTCGAAGACGACGGCCGCGTCCAGCCGGCCGGCCTCCAGGTCCGGGACCAGCTCGTGCGGCTGGCCCATGATGAGCTCCAGCTCCACCTGCGGGTGGTCGGCGGCGAACGCGGCCAGCGCCCGGGGCAGCAGGTCCAGCCCGGCGGAGGCGAAGAAGCCGATCCGCAGGACGCCGGCCGCGCCGTGGGAGTGCGCCCGCAGGTCGTCCTGGGCGACGGCCATCAGATCGGCGATCGCCTGGGCGTGCTCGGCCAGCCGGACCCCGGCGGGCGTCAGCCGCAGGGACTGCGGGGCCCGCTCCACCAGTGCGACACCCAGCTCCTGCTCCAGGCGGGCGAGCTGGTGCGAGATCGCGGACGGGCTCAGGTGCAGCGCCTGCGCCGCGGCCACGATGGTGCCCCGGCGGGCGATCTCCAGCAGGACGTGCAGTCGGGCGCTGTTCAGCATCGGCCCAGGTTAGGACGTGTACGCCGGCTGCGCCGCCACCGGCTCCCCGGTGCCGCCGCCGGTGGCGGCCACGTCCAGCCGGAGCAGGTCGTGCTCGGTCTCCCGGCGCACCACCAGGCGGGCCTCGCCGTCCCGGACGAAGACGATGGCGGGCCGCGGCAGCTTGTTGTAGTTCGAGGCCATGGCGTAGCCGTAGGCGCCGGTCACCGGGGTGGCCAGCAGGTCGCCGACCCGCAGGTCGGAGGGCAGGGCGGCGTCGTCGACGATCACGTCGCCGCTCTCGCAGTGCTTGCCGACCAGCCGGGCGCGCCGCGGGCGGGGTGCTTCGGGGCAGCGCGGCAGGAAGGCCTCGTAGCGGGCGCCGTACAGCGCGGGGCGCAGGTTGTCGCTCATCCCGCCGTCCACGCTGACGTAGGTGCGCACGCCCTCGATCCGCTTGACGGTGCCCACCCGGTACAGCGTCAGCCCGGCCCGGGCGGCGATCGAGCGGCCGGGCTCGACGCCCACCTCGCCGCTCCAGCCGGCGCCGCGCACCGCCGCGCGGACCCGGTCGGCCCAGACGGCGAAGGAGGGGGCGCTCTGCCCGTTCAGGTACGCCACGCCCAGGCCGCCGCCGACGGTCAGCCGGCGCAGGCCGTGCTCGACCGCGAAGCGGGCCACCGCGGCGGCGCCGTCGGCCAGCTCGGCCGGGTCCAGCACCTGGGAGCCGACGTGGGCGTGGACGCCCTCCAGCCGTACGGCGGGCGAGCCCGCGGCCCGGCGCAGCGCGGCCGCGGCGGCGCCGTCGGCCAGTCCGAAGCCGAACTTGGAGTCGTGGCCGCCGGTCTGGATCGCCTGGTGGGCGCCGGCCGCGACGCCGGGCGCGACCCGCAGCTGGACCCGGGCCGGGGGCAGGTCCTCCTCGTGGTGCAGCCGCTCGATCCGGTCCAGCTCGTCGAAGCTGTCCACCACCAGGTGGCGCAGTCCGACGGTCATCGCGGTGCGCAGCTCGGCCTCGTCCTTGTTGTTGCCGTGCAGCACGATCCGGTCCGGGGCCACCCCGGCGTACAGCGCGGTGCGCAGTTCCCCGCCGGAGGCGACGTCCAGCAGCAGTCCCTCCTCGGCGGCCAGGCGGGCCATCGCGGTGCACAGGAAGGCCTTGGAGGCGTAGGCGACGTTGTCCCGGCCGAAGGCGGCCACCGCCTCCCGGCAGCGTCGGCGCAGGTGCTCCTCGTCGTAGACGAACAGCGGCGTGCCGTACCGGCGGGCGGCCTCGTCCAGGAGCACGCCGCCGACGGCCAGCCCCTCGGGGCGGAATTCGGCGGTGAGCGGCAGCAGGCCCGGATCGACGGGCGTCAGGGCCGGCGACACGGGGGACACGGGCGACACGGGGAACAAGGCTTCCTCCCGGCAGGCTGGTTGGCCCCGCCCATCCTCGTCTCGCGGAAGGGGGCGGGAAAGCGCATTCTTCGGGCCCTGAGCGGTACCGAAACCGATGCTCCGTGCCGTGGGCGGTCCGGCGGGGGGCTTGCATCTAAGCTTGCATCTATGGTGCTACGGTGTGCTCCATGGCCGACACCCCGCCCCCCGCCCCCGCCCCCGCCCGCGTCCCGGCCGCGGACCGCGCGTACGAACTGACCAAGGACCTGATCCTCGGTGGCGGCCTCCCCGGCGGGACGCTGATCAGCGAGGGCGAGATCGCCGAGCGCGCCTCGCTCAGCCGCACCCCGGTACGGGAGGCGTTCCTGCGGCTCCAGGCGGAGGGGCTGCTCCAGCTCTTCCCCAAGCGCGGCGCCGTCGTGGTGCCGGTCGGGCCGGGCGAGGCCGAGGACGTGCTGGAACTGCGCGAGGCGCTGGAGAGCACCGCCGTGCGCCGGATCACCCGCCGCCCGGAGGGCCTCGACGCGCTGGTGCGGCAGCTGTCCGAGCTGATCGACCAGCAGCGCGAGCCCGCCCGCCGTGCCGACCTCGGCGCCTTCGCCGCCGCCGACGAGGCCTTCCACCGGGGCATCGTGACCGCCTCCGGCAACGAGCTGTCCGAGCGCTTCTACGGGACGCTGCGCGACCGCCAGCGCCGGATGGCCGTCCAACTGCTGCGGGTGCAGCCGCAGCGGCTGGCCTCGCTGGTCGAGGAGCACACCGTGCTCGTCGACCGGATCGCGGCCCGCGACACCGAGGGCTTCACCGCCGCGCTGCGCGCCCACCTCGACGCCCACCGGGGCGTCACCGACCACTGAGCGGCCCTCGCCGCGCGAAGCGCCGACTTCGCGCCTGCCCCTCCCCCGCGCGCGTCGACTTCGCGCGCACCCCCCGACGGACCGCCGGGACCCGACCATCCGACAAGGAGCAGCACCACCATGAGCACCACCCGGCCGCCGTCCGCCGGTCCCGTCGCACCGTCAGGCCGGGGGCGGCCGTGGCTGCTCGCGGCCCTCGCCATGCTCTGCTGCGGCTGGGGCGGCAACCAGTTCACCCCGCTGCTGCTGATGTACCGCCACCTCGGCGGCTACTCGGAGGTCACCGTGGACGCCTTCCTGGGGGCGTACGTCCTCGGGCTCGTCCCCGGACTGCTGGTCGGCGGCGCCGCCTCGGACCGCTACGGCCGCCGCCCGCTGATGATCGGCGCGGTGACCGCCTCGCTCGTCGCCAGCGGAGTGCTGTGCGGCGGTACGGCCGGTGAACTCCCCATCTACGCCGGGCGGTTCCTCACCGGCATAGCCGTCGGCATCGCGATGGCGGTCGGCACCAGCTGGGTCAAGGAACTCTCCCAGGCCCCGCACGACCCGGCCGCCGACCCGGGCGCCGGCGCCCGCCGCGCCTCCCTCGCGCTGACCGCCGGCTTCGGCATCGGCGCCGGGGTGGCCGGCGCGCTCGCCCAGTGGGGCCCCTGGCCGATGGTCACCCCCTACCTCGCCCACCTGGTGGTCACCGTGCCCGCGCTGTTCCTGCTGCCGAAGGCCGTGGAGACCCGGAAGCGCACCCCCGCCGTCCGCGGCCTCTGGGCCGACCTCAAGGTCCCGGCGGCCGGGCACCGCCGCTTCGTGCGGGTGGTCCTGCCGATGGCCCCGTGGGTGTTCGGCTCGGCCGGTGTCGCGTACGCCGTGACCCCGCAGCTGGTCGGGGACCGGCTCGGCCGGTGGTCGCTGGCCTACGCGACCCTGCTGACCGTCCTCACCCTCGGCACCGGCGCCCTCGTCCAGCCCTTCGCCAAGCGCCTGGACTCGCTCTCCTCGGCGCGCGGCGTGATCGTCTCCATGGTCCTGATGGCCTGCGGCATGGCCGTCTGCGCCGGTGACGCGACCCTCCGCTCCCCACTGCTGGGCCTCGGCGGCGCGCTCTTCCTCGGCGCCGCCTACGGCATCGGGGTGGTCTCCGGCCTGCTGGAGATCCAGCGCATCGTCACCCCCGACGACCTGGCCGGCATCACCGGCGTCTACTACGCGCTCTGCTACTCGGGCTTCCTGCTGCCCGCGGTGCTCGCCGCGCTGTCCTCGCTCGCCTCCTACACCGCGATGCTCAGCGTGGTGACGGTCCTGGCCCTCGCCAGCCTCGCCGTGATCGTCCGCTCCTCCCGGCGCACCGCCCCCGCCCCCGCCCCCGGCCCGGGCCCGGGCCCGCTGGAAGCCTCCGGCTGACGCCGCCGACCGCCGGCGGCACCGCCTCCCGCGTCGCCTCCCGGACCACCTCCCGCACCACCGACCGCCGCCCCGCCCGCCTCCCGGGCGGGGCGGCGCCGTGCCGTCCGGGCCGAAAACCGGTTGCCCCTCGACGGGCCGTACGACAGGGTCACGCCATGACCGAACTGGAACTGCGCTCCCTGACCTCCGAGGACTGGCCGCTCTGGCGCGAGCTGCGCCTGGCCGCCCTGGCCGAAGCCCCGTACGCCTTCGGCTCGACCCTGGCCGACTGGCAGGACGCCGAGGAGAGCCGCTGGCGCGCCCGACTGGAGATCCCCGGCGCCCTCGACCTGATGGCCGTGCTGGACGGCCACCCGGTCGCGATAGCCAGCGGCGTGCCGGACGACGACGACACGACGGCGGGCGAGCTGATCTCGCTCTGGGTCGGCCCGCAGGCCCGCGGCCGGGGCGTCGCGGACCGGCTGATCGCCGAGATCGCCGCCTGGGCCGCCGAGCGCGGCCGCACCACCCTCAAGCTCGCGGTCGCCCCGGACAACGCCGCGGCCCTCGCCCTCTACCGCCGCAACGGCTTCGCCGACACCGACGAGCCGGGCGACCTGATGGCGGACGGCGTGCGCCGCGAACTGGTCATGGCGCGGAGCCTGTAGCAGAGCCGGTCGGGGTCGGGACCTGCGGCGCGGGTCCCGACGAAACGACCTCCGCGGTCCTTCGGACGGGCGGAGTCGGGCACGATCCGGTCAGGGAGGGCGCCCGAGCGGGCAGGGCGCGTCCGGTCCCGGTCGATCGGCCGGATGACCGTACGGTCTGGGGGAGAATCGGCAGCGGGAAGGAGCCACGTCGTGAGTACGGCACCCCAGGTCCCCGGGGACTACAGCACCGTCAGCGACCCCGAGAGGGCGCTGAAGTACGCGGTCCGGCACATCGCGGGTGATCGCACCGAGATCATCGAGGGAGTCATCACCCCCATGTCGCCGTCATGGGCACACGAGTCCGCCGCCGAGGTCGTCCGTCGTCAGCTCGGCCCCCGGCTGGAGCAGCTCGATCTGGTGTCTGGCTCCGGCAACCTCGACCTGCCCGGCAGCGAGAACTGGTACGTCCCGGACCTGGCGGTGGTGCCGGCCGAGCTTGCCGAGAAGACCGAGGGCGCGTTGCTGCCCGATCAGACGCTCCTGGTCGTCGAGATCAGCTCCCCGTCGAACGCGGAGACCGACCGGGTCGTCAAGCGCTGCCGCTACGGTCAGTACGGCGCCCCGCTCTACCTCCTGGTCGACCGGCAGAACCGCAGCTGCACCCTGTACAGCGAGCCGACCCGGCTCGGCTACGCCGCCGAGAGCGGCCCGCACCCCTTCGGCACGCCGGTTCACCTGCCGGCTCCCTTCGATCTGGAACTCGACACCACCCGCCTGTAGGGGCGGCCGGATCCGCGCGTCAGACCTTCGCGCCGTCCTTCGGGCGGGCGTGGGCCGGGAGGCCGGTGGCGAGGTCCTCGACCAGGAGGCGCCGGGCGATGGTGTCGGCGGCGGCGCGGAGCCGGGGGCTGCGGGGGCGGCCGGCGTCGGCGTCGAGGCGGGCGTTGAGCCAGTGGGACCAGGCGTGGCCGAGGGCACGGACCTCGTGGGCGCCGGCCTCGGTGTGGGTGAGGCGGTCGCCGTCGCGGGTGAGGTAGCCCTCGGCGGTCATCCGGTCGAAGACCGGGGTCAGCACCTCGGGCGGGACCCGTTTGCGGGCGGCGATGAGGTCGAGCGAGGCGTGGCCGACGGCCTCGGTGTGCCAGGCCACCTGCATCAGCGCCCAGGCGCCGGCCAGGTCCACCCGGGTGTCGGCGCCGTCGACGATGCCGCGGACGGTGTCGAGGTCCACGCCGCGCACGATCTTGCAGACGGCGAACTCCAGGTGCGGGTCGGAGTCGCTGGTGGTCGGCTGGGCGAAGCCCTCGCCCATGTCGGTGGAGCCGGCCCGGCTGGTGTCGCGCAGGGGCACCTGCTTGAGGAAGAGGGCGACGACGAAGCCGACCACGGCCACCGGGATGGTCCACAGGTACACGGTGTGCAGCGCGTCGGAGTACGCCTGGACGATCGGCGCGGCCTGGTCGGCGGGCAGCCGGTGCAGGCCCTGGGGGCTCCCGGCGGCGTGGGCGAGGACGGCCGGGTCGGCGCCGGTGAGCCGGGCGGCGGTGCCGACCCCGGTGGCGAGTTCGGTCTTCAGGCTGTTGGCGTAGATGGTGCCGAACACGGCGGTGCCGAAGGAGCTGCCGATGGTCCGGAAGAAGGTCACCCCGGCGGTGGCGGTGCCGAGGTCGGCGTAGTCGACGGTGTTCTGGACGGCGATGGTCAGCACCTGCATGCTCAGCCCGATGCCGACGCCGAGCACGAACATGTACAGCGAGGCGAGCGCGGTGCCGGTGCCCGGTTCGAGGCGGGAGAGCAGGTACAGGCCGAGGGCCATCACCAGGGTGCCGAAGATCGGGAACAGCCGGTACTTGCCGGTCTTGCTGACGGCGTTGCCGCTGGCGATGGAGGCGATCAGCAGGCCGATCACCATGGGCAGCATCCGGACGCCGGAGACCGTCGCCGAGTCGCCGTCCACGTACTGGAGGAAGGTCGGCAGGAAGGTCAGCGCGCCGAGCATGGCGAAGCCGACGATGAAGCTGAGCACCGAGCAGACCGCGAAGACCGGGTTGCGGAACAGCCGCATCGGCAGCATGGGTTCGACGGCGCGGGCCTCGACCCAGCAGAACAGGCCGAGCGCCACCGTGCCGCCGACGAACAGGCCGATGATCACCCCGGAGCCCCAGGGGTACTCGTTGCCGCCCCAACTGGTCGCCAGGATCAGGGCGCTGGCGCCGACCGCGACCAGCGCGATCCCCAGGTAGTCGATCACCGGCCGCACGGCCGAGCGCACCGAGGGGATGGTCCGGGCGGCCGCGACGACCACCACGACGGCGATCGGCACGTTGACGTAGAACGCCCAGCGCCAGGACAGGTGGTCGGTGAACAGCCCGCCCAGCAGCGGGCCGATCACCGTCGCCAGCCCGAACACCGCGCCGATCGCGCCCTGGTACTTGCCGCGCTCGCGCAGCGGGATGACGTCCGCGATCAGCGCCATGGAGGTGACCATCAGGCCGCCCGCGCCGATGCCCTGGACGGCCCGCCAGGCGATCAGCAGCGTCATGTTGGTGGACAGGCCGCACAGGAAGGAGCCGCCGACGAAGACGATCGCCGAGACCTGGAAGAGCAGCTTGCGTCCGTACAGGTCGCCGAACTTGCCGGCCAGCACGGTGGCGACCGTCTCGGCGAGCAGGTAGGAGGTCACCACCCAGGACATGTGGGCGGCCCCGCCGAGGTCCGCGACGATGGTGGGCAGGGCGGTGCCGACGATGGTCTGGTCGAGGGCCGCCAGCAGCATGCCGAGCACGATGGTGGCGAAGACGACGTTCCGTTGCCGGACGTCCAGCACCGGTGGGGCGGAGGGCGGGTTCTCGGTGGCGACGGTCATGCCGTCAGCCTCCGGGGTCAGGGGGCAGGTCGCGATCCGGTTCGCCCGTTCGGGTGAAAACGGGCGGCCGGTCGCCCGGCGAACGGCCCGGGTGGCGCTGCGCGGTGGGCCGGGCGACGATGAGCCGGGCGGCCGTCACCCCGTCGCCCGCGTGGCCGATCGGAGCGCGGACCCCGGAGTACGGACCCCGGATCACCGGACTCGGATCGCCGACCAGGACGCCCCCGGCCCCCGGGAAGAGGCTCCCATGACCGCCGACCCCCCTCGCAGCACCGCGCCCCCGACGACGCCCGGCGCCTCCGCCGTGGGCGGTCGGGCCGCCACCCGCCGCTGGCGGGCCCTCACGATCTGCCTGGTAGCCGGCTTCATGACCCTGCTGGACGTCAGCATCGTCAATGTCGCCCTGCCGACCGTACGGGCCGGGCTGCACATGTCGGACAGCGGCCTCCAGTGGGTGCTCAGCGGCTACGCGCTGGCCTTCGGCCTGGTGCTGGTGCCCTTCGGGCGGCTCGGTGACGCGCGCAGCAGGCGGGCCGTCTTCCTCTCCGGGCTCGCGCTGTTCACCGTGGCCAGCGCGCTCGCCGGGGCGGCGCAGAACCAGGAGTGGCTGGTGCTGGCCCGGCTGTTCCAGGGCGCGGCGGGCGGGGTGCTGGTGCCGCAGGTGTCCGGCTTCATCCAGGTGCTGTTCCAGGGCGCCGAACGCGGCCGCGCCTTCGGCGCCCTGGGCGCGACCATCGGGCTGTCCACCGCGGTCGGGCCGCTGCTCGGCGGCGTGCTGATCCACCTGGTCGGCCCGGAGAACGGCTGGCGCTGGGTGTTCCTGGTCAACCTGCCGATCGGCGTCGCCGCGCTGCCGGTCGCCTACCGGCTGCTCCCGGCACCCCCGCCCGCCGACCAGCGGGCCGGGCACCGCGACTTCGACCCGGTCGGGGTGCTGCTGCTCGGCGCCGGGACGGTCTCGCTGCTGCTGCCGTTCGTCCAGGCGCAGCAGTGGCACGGCTCGGCCCGCTGGCTGCTGCTGCCGCTGGCGGCGGTGCTGCTGGCCGCCTTCGTCGGCTGGGAGCTGTCCTACGGGCGGCGGCACGAGCCGCTGGTGAGCATGGCGCTGTTCGCGGTGCGCCCGTACGCGGCCGGGGTGCTGCTGTCGCTGGTGTACTTCGCCGGTTTCACCGCGATCTTCTTCATCTTCACGCTCTACCTCCAGGCGGGCCTGCACTACTCGGCCCTGACGGCGGGCCTGGCGATCACGCCGTTCGCGGTCGGTTCGGGCGTGTCCGCGGCGGTCGGGGGCCGGCTGGTGAGCCGGCTCGGGCGGCGGCTGGTGGTGGCCGGGCTGGTCCTGGTGCTGGCCGGGCTGCTGGCCTCGGCGCTCGCGGTGCAGTTCTGGTCGGGGCCCAAGGTGGGGTGGACGACGGCGGTGCCGCTGCTGGTCGCCGGGGTGGGCAGCGGGCTGGTGATCGCCCCGAACCAGACGCTGACCCTCCAGCAGGTGCCGGTGGCCCGGGCGGGCAGCGCGGGCGGGGTGCTGCAGACCGCGCAGCGGGTCGGCTCGGCGGTGGGCATCGCCGTCGTCGGCTCGGTGTTCTTCGCCCACGCCGCGGGCCCACGGCCGGACTGGGCGCTGGCCTTCCAGCTGGGGGTGACGGTCGCGGCGGGACTGGTGCTGCTGGCGCTGCTGGTGGCGGTCGCCGACATGGCCTCGGGCCGGGGCAGCTTCCGGGCCGGCGGGGCGCGGGTGGGGGACGGGCCGTGACGGACGTCCGCACGGACGGCCCGGCCCGCCCTGGGGTCAGCACGGGCCGGGCCGTCCGTGCGGGCCCGGCCCAAGGCCACGGGGCGCCGGTGCTCAGCGCTTGACGGCCACGCCCGCGTACATCGCGATGTCCTGGTCGCGGACGGGCGCGGCGTCCGCGTCCGGGTGCCAGTGGTGCACCAGGGTGACGCCCGGGTCGAGCAGTTCGTAGCCCGCGAAGAAGGCCTCGGTCTGCGCCTTGTCGCGGATCTGCAGCGGGATGCCGCGCGCGTTGTACTCGCGGCCGACGCCGCCGACGCCCACCGGGTCGGTGTCACCGGTGAAGACCGTCAGGGCGAGGAAGCTGCCGGGCGCCAGGGCGTCCATGAAGCGGCGCACGATGCCCTGGGGGTCGTCCTCGTCCAGCACGAAGTGGACGATCGCGATCAGCGACAGCGCCACCGGCTGCGAGAAGTCGAGCACCTCGCGCAGCCGGGGGTTGTCGATGATGGACGCCGGGTCGCGGAAGTCGGCGTCCACGTAACAGGTGCGGCCCTCGGGCGTGCTGTCCATCAGGGCCCGCGCGTGGGTCAGCACGATCGGGTCGTTGTCCACGTACGCGACCCGGGCCTCGGGGGCGATCGACTGGGCGATCTCGTGCACGTTCGGCGAGGTGGGGATGCCGGTGCCGATGTCCAGGAACTGCCGCACGCCGTACTGCTCGGCGAGGTGGCGCACCGAGCGCTGCATGAACTCGCGGGTGGTGCGCATCGAGATCGGCAGCGACGGCCAGGCCTGCACCGAGGCGTGCGCCGCCGTCCGGTCCGCCTCGAAGTTGGTCTTGCCGCCGATGAGGTAGTCGTAGACCCGGGCGGAGTGCGGAACGTCCATCCGCAGGTCCACCGACGGCTGGTCGTTCCGCGGCTCCTGCTCCGACCGGACCTCGTTCGTCATGCTGTTCTCCCGTCGTTGGGCGTCCGTCACCGGCCGCCGTGGCGGCGGTCCTTGGTGCGCATGGTAACGGTCGCCCGGTACGACGAGATGACGGGGTCTCAGGCTTGCGCCTCCGGCTGCCCCGGGTCGAGTGCGGCGCCGCCGGGCCGGCGGGGAACCGCGGTGGCGTCGGAGCCCGTCCGGGTGTGCGCCGCCAGTTCGAGCGCGGCGCCGATCCAGGCCATGCCGAAGGCCCAGGTGGCCAGCCACTCGCCCAGGTACAGCGGGTGCACCGACCAGTTCGCGCCGATGCCCGTCACCCCGGCGAGGGCGGTGAGTGCCAGCGCGGCCAGGATCACCACCCCTGCCACCAGGTAGGCCGTGCCCACCCGGGCGGGCTGGGTGGAGCGGGGGTTGCGGAAGGAGTAGAGGCAGAACAGCGCCAGCATGACGAACAGCAGGCCGGCGAAGGCCAGGTGGAACATCCCGACGGTGCGCTGGAGGGCGGACGCGCCGGCCCCCGGGGACGTCGGACACAGCGCGACCCCGAGCGCGAAGAAGCCGGCCGCCGTGCTCCAGCGGTCGTCCCGCCGGTCGAAGCGGTAGCAGATCAGGAACACCCCGAGCGCGCACAGCGCGCCGACGAAGACGTTCCGGGTGCCGGTGTAGTACGAGGCGCTCATCGAGACCGGCCAGAAGCCGTCCGTGCCGCGCCCCGTGACCTCGGCGGACAGCCAGTTGCCGAACGGCAGGGCGGGTGGCAGCAGGACGCCGATCAGGCCGACGCCGAGGCGCAGCATCGCGATGGTCCGTACGTCCTGGATGCTCCGCCGGACGCCGGGGGAGTTCTGGGTGGGGGAGTCGTGAAGCACGGACGCCTCCTTGCCTTTCGTGCGGGCGCCTCGGCCCGCTGTTCCTCTGGTCGCGGGGACGGGGTGGGGCGGCGTCGGACGGGCGCCGCCACACACCTGAGTGACCGTCAACTGGTGTACCCGCAATGGCGTGCGAAGTATCACCGGTTTGGGGGGTTTACGCCCGTGATGACCGCCCGGAGGGTCGGCGGTCGTGCGTCGCGAGCGAGGAGGCGCTCCCGCCGGCCCAACCGCGCGTGATCGAAGGGGAGTCGGCCGTGGGCCCGGACAACGCGGCGGCGGCCCGGTCGTGGTGACCGGGCCGCCGGGTGTCCGTGTGCGGAGGCGCTTCAGCCGGCGGGCTGCCGGGTGCGGGCGATCAGCGCGTTGAGCAGCGCGGCCCCGCGGTCGGCATCGTCCACGCTGACCGCGAACTCGGCGCCCCGGCGGGTGCGGACCACCAGGCAGGCGCCGCCGCGCAGCATCACGGTGGTGCCGAGCCCGTTGATCCGGTAGCCCCAGCCGCCCACCTGCACGGCGGTGCGCTGCTCGGCCCGGGCGGATTCGAGCTCGGCGGGGGACCAGCGGCGGGCGGGCCGGCCGAACGGGCCGAACCCGACGGTCAGGCCGTCGGCGGTCACCCGCGCCTGCGCCGAGGAGCAGAGGAGGAGGGTGACGGCCATGGCCGCGGCCGTCCCGACGAGGAACCAGTGCGGGTCGGTCAGCCTGCTCGCCGAGGTCAGCGCGGCGGCGCCCGCGACCAGTCCGGACACCACCGCGGCCAGCTGGAGCCACGGGTTGGCGGTCCAGGAGAGCCAGACGAAGTTCTCGCCGGCCGGGGCCTCCAGCGGCGGCGCTCCGGCGGCCGGACGCGGTGCGGGGCGGCCGCCGTGGCGGCGGCTCGCCAGCCAGGCCAGCAGCCCGGCGAGGCCGGCGGCCAGCAGGACCAGGGCCACCTCGACGCCCACCGGGGCGGCGTCCTGCCAGTGGGTGCGGTCCAGGTTGGCGTGCACGACCGAGCTCTGGGCCCCGGTCAGCAGGACCCCGCCGGCCGCCAGGGAGGTCGCCGCGACCGTGGGCGCCGGCTCGGCCCGGTACCGCCGCAGGGCCGCCAGGGACAGCACCAGGGCCGCCCAGATCGCCGCCGGGAACAGCGCGGCCGCCGTCAGCGACATCGAGCCGTCCGGTTCCCGTCCGCCCCAGTGGGTGGCGAGCGGGTCCGGCAGGCGGTGGCGCGCCGTCAGCGGCAGGGCGATCAGCAGCGCCAGCACGCCGACCGACCAGGCCGCCGCGGCCCAGAGCGCACCGCGGTGCGCCGGTTTCCGGGCGGTGTTCTGCTTCGAAGTGGTCGCCTCGTCCGTCACGAGATCCCCCTGATCATGTCCACGAGATCGTTCCTGCTGTAGCCGGCCAGGGCCGCGTCCTCGACCAACTGCCGTACTCGGTCCACGAGTTCGGAACGGGTGTCGGCGCCGTTCGCGATCGTGATGCCGCGGCCCCGGCGGAACTCCAGCACCCCCTCGTCGCGCAGCGTGCGCAGCCCGCGCAGGACGGTGTTGGTGTTCACCCCCAGGGCCCGGGAGAGCTCCCGGGCCGGGGGCAGCTTGTCCCCGGGGGCGCACTCGCCCTCGGCGACGGCCCGCCTGATCGCGCCCGCGACCTGTTCGTGCAGCGGTCGGGTGTCCCCGACGTCCAGTTTCAGCAACATGGTGCTATTGACGATAGCACCATTCATGTCTGGTGCCACTGCCCGTGGGGGAGGGGGCCGCGGCGGAGAACGGGCGGGCCCCGGGTGGCGGGGCGGTCGTGTCCGACCTCCCGCCCTCCCCGGGGCCCGCCCGTCGGCGCGCTCCGCGTGCGGCGGCTACTTCCGCTCGTCCTCGATCAGGCCGAACTCCTGCATCAGCTCGCCGATCTCGGTGGCCTCCAGCCGGCGCATCAGCCGCCTGCGCAGGAACTCCGGCCCCGGAATGTCGAGTTCGGCACCGTCACGGAGCCGGGTGGTGGCCGCGAGCAGCTTGCGCACGTCATAGGTGGAGTTGAACACCTCGGGCACGCCGCGCTCGACGCCGAGCAGCCGGTAGACGGCCTCCATGCCGGTGCGCACCGAGTACTCGGTGGTGAAGATGCAGTCCCGGGTGGTCTCCGCGAACTGGCCGATGAAGGCGAAGTTGACGGCTCCCTCGGGCACCACGTCCGGCCGGTCGCCCGCGTGCCGGGGAAGGAAGAAGGACGTCACGTACGGCATCATCACCGGCACGCAGCGGGCGGCGTTCGCGGCCAGGTCGGGGATCTCCCCGACCGGCACGCCCAGGTGGTACAGCCACTCCTGGGTGATCTCCTCGCCGGTGCACTCCTGCATCGGCTTCTTCACGAAGTCGCCGGGGCGGTCGACGTAGAGCGAGTAGACCCAGGCGACGATCTGGTCGGCGGGCTGCTGCTTGAAGTGCGGCTGGCGGTTGACCGTCCAGCTCAGCAGCCAGGAGGAGTCCCGGGCGGTGACGATGCCGCCGGTGACCACGCCGCCGCCGAACGGGTCGCGCTTGGCGACCTTCTGGATGTAGTGCGGGATGCGCGGGTCCAGGGTGGTGACGGTCGCCGACTCCCACTTGCTCTCGGCGATGTTGCCGCAGAACACCTCGGGACGGCCGAACGCCGGGTCCTTGGCGGCGATCCGGCGCCACAGGTCCCAGGCCGGCGCCGGGCCCTCGTCCAGCCGGGCCGGGGTGTGCTGGTCGCCGTTGTCGGAGTTCTCGGTGAGCGAGCCGATGGTGGTGAACACCAGGTCGTCCGGGCCGAGGTCCACGCCGCCCTCCCGGCCGGCCTCCCGCCAGTGGATCCGGGTGGCCTGCTTGCGGCCGGGGGCGTCGGCGGTGGCGGGGGAGAGGTCGAAGTCGATGTCGGTGACCTCGACCTCGTAGCGGAACTCCACGCCCTGGTCCATCAGCCAGTGGGTCAGCGGCAGGACCATCGACTCGTACTGGTTGTACTTGGTGAACTTCAGCGCCGACAGGTCCGGCAGGCCGCCGATGTGGTGGATGAAGCGGTGCAGGTACAGCTTCATCTCCAGCGCGCCGTGCCACTCCTCGAAGGCGAACATGGTGCGCCAGTACAGCCAGAAGTTGCTGTCCAGGAAGTTCCGCGAGAAGACCTCGTCGATCCGCTTGCCCTCCACCTCCTCGCGGGTGGCGAGGAAGACGCGGACCAGGTCCTTCTGCGCCTTGTCGTCGAGCGCGAACAGGCCGTCGGTGTGGGCGTCCTGGCCGCGGCGCTCGGTGACCCGCTGGAGCGAGTGGTTCGGGTCGTCCTTGTTCAGCCAGTAGAACTCGTCGAGGACGGAGGCCCCCTGGACCTCCAGCGACGGCACCGAACGGAAGAGGTCCCACAGACACTCCATGTGGTCCTCCAGCTCGCGCCCGCCGCGGACCACGAACCCCTTCTCGGGCTCCTCGATCCCGTCCAGCGCGCCGCCGGCCAGCTTCAGCCGCTCCAGGATCGTGACCCGCTCACCGGGCACCTGTCCGTCCCGGACCAGGAACGCCGCTCCGGCCAGCGCGGCGAGTCCCGACCCCACGAACCACGCCCGCTTGCGCTCGGCCCCCTCGGGCTTCCTCGGCCGGGCGAACGCCTCGTAGTTGCCGCTGCTGTAGTACACGCCCGTGCTCCCTAGAACGTTCGACATCGAACCGCCCGTCGGACGTAACGGATCCCGGCGGGCCGTCTCCATCCACCCACCTGTCGGTGATCTTCGCCTGTTGAATAGTCCGAACGGGTGAAGCGGGGGTGGCGGGGGCGCCCCGCGGCCCGCGTATGGACCGCGTTGGGAACACCGCCCGGGGCGTCAGGAAGCCGTCAAGAAGAGCAGGTCAGCCCCGGTGTGGCGGTTGGCTGGAGGACGACGGAGGACGCGACCACACGAGGACGGATCATGCACGGCAACGGACGGGACGGAAACGGGGCGGGGCCCCGGGTGGTGGTCGGGGTCAGCGGGTCGCTGGGGAGCCTGGCGGCGCTGCACCGCGGCCTCGCCGAGGCCCGCGACCGCGGCGCCGCGCTGGTGCCGGTGCACGCCTGGGAGCCGCCCGGCGGCGAGCACGGCTACCGGCGCTCACCCTGCCCGCCGCTGCTCGCGGCCGTCCGGGAAGCCGCCGGGCAGCGCCTGCGGGACGCCCTCGACGCGGCCTTCGGCGGCGCCGACCCCGGCGTGCCGCTGCGCCCGGTGGTGATCCGCGGCGAGACCGGCCCGGCCCTGGTCGAGATCGCCGACCGGCCGGACGACCTGCTGGTCCTCGGCCGGGCCGGCGGCCCGCTGCACCGCCGGCTGCGGTGCCCGGTGCCCGGCCACTGCGCCCGGCACGCGGTCTGCCCGGTGCTGACCGTCCCGGCGCCCGCCCTGCTGGACGATCTGCGCCGGCTGGAGAGGGCGCACCGGCGCCACCAGCCGCTCGCACCGGAGGCCGAACTCCTCGCGGTGCGTGGCTGAGCGGCGGGCCCGCCCGTGCGGACGGGCCCGCCGCGAGCGCCTCCCCGGGGGCGTGGATCAATCGTTGGCGCCCGGGTGTCCAGCCGTCGACGTGACGGCTGGCCAGGCAGTTCGGGCAGTCGTTGCGGTGGGCGGTACCGGGGCGTCCAGGGGGGGCGTCCAGCCGGGGCGTCAGCCCGACCACGCCGATCACCCGGGCGCCGACGATTGATCCCGCCGTCCCCGCCCGGCGGCGCGGCTCAGAGCACCGCCGCGCCGAGGGTGATCGAGCCGAGCACCACCAGCACCCCGAGCGTGAGGAACCCGTACTCCAGCCCGGCGCGCTCCCGGCCGTCCACCAGGACCTGCCGCGGGTCCGCCGGGTCGTAGCGGACCGGGACGAAGCCCCCGTCGGGCAGCGGGTGGCGGGCGGTGGACGGGACGGGCGAGAAGACCTCGACCACCCGCCCGTCCTCGGTCTCGAACTGGAGCAGCGGCCGCGGCGGCAGCGCGCGCTCCTCCGGTGCCTGGGCGCGGGAGCGGACCAGCGCCCGCGCGGGGACGCCGACCCGGCGCAGCCGCCGCAGGTCGCGCAGGCCGACCACCCCGGCGAGGTAGGCGACCACGCCGCCCAGCGCGCCGAACACCACCACGGAGAATCCGGCCGTACCGCCCACCGTTGCCTCCGCCTCCCTGCCCGAGCCTGCCCGAGGGCTCCCAGGACTCCAGTATCACGCGGAGGGGGCGCCCCCGGCCCGCCGGGACGGCGCCCGGCCCCAGGGCCTAGAGCGCGTCGAGCGGCACACCCGGGTCGGCCAGCGCCTTGGTGTCCACCACCCGTCCCGAGCGCACCAGTTCGCGGATCGGGTCGGTGACGTCCCAGACGTTGACGTTCATCCCCGCGAGCACCCGGCCGCCGGACAGCCAGAACGCGATGAACTCTCGGGTGGCCGGGTCGCCGCGGAACACCACCTGGTCGTAGCCGTCCGGCTCGACGTACCCGACGTACTCGGCGCCGAGGTCGTACTGGTCCGTGAAGAAGTACGGGACGCGGTCGTACACCGCGTCCGGCTGCCCGAGCAGGGCGCGGGCGGCGGTCTGCGGCTGGTTGAGGGCGTTGGCCCAGTGCTCGACCCGGAGGTGCCTGCCGAACAGCGGGTGGTAGGCGTTGGCGACGTCGCCGGCGGCGTAGACGTCCGGGTCCGAGGTGCGCAACCGCTGGTCGGTCTTGATGCCGTTGTCGACCTCCAGCCCGGCCGCCTCGGCGAGGCCGGCGGCCGGGGCGATGCCGATGCCGACCACCACCGCGTCGGCCGCCACCGTGGTGCCGTCGGCGAGCCGCACGCCGCTCACCGTGCCGTCCTCGCCGGTCAGTTCGGCCACCCTGACGCCGAACCGCAGGTCCACGCCGTGCTCCCGGTGCAGGTCGGCGAAGACCTGGGCGACCTCCCGGCCGAGCACCCGCAGCAGCGGCAGTTCGAGTGCCTCCAGCACCGTCACCTCCGCGCCCGCCTCGCGGGCCGCGGCCGCCACCTCCAGGCCGATCCAGCCCGCGCCGATCACCGCGATCCGGGCGCCCGGGCGCAGCGCCGCCCTGATCCGGTCGCTGTCGTCGACCCGGCGCAGGTAGAGCACCCCGTCCTGGTCGGCGCCCGGCACCGGCAGCCGGCGGGGCACCGAGCCGGTGGTCAGCAGCAGCTTGGCGTACTCCACCCGGCCGTCGTCGGCGAGGGTCACGGTGTGCCCGGCCGGGTCGATCGCGGCCACCGCCGTGCCCAGCCGCAGCGTGACGTCGTGGTCGGCGTACCACTGCGGCGGGTGGACGTAGATCTTCTCCCGGGGCGACTTGCCCTGGAGGTAGCCCTTGGACAGCGGGGGCCGCTCGTACGGGCGTTCGTGCTCCTCGCCGATCAGGACGATGCCGCCCCGGTACCCGGCCTCCCGCAGCGCCTCGGCCGCCTTCGCGCCGCCCAGGGACGCCCCGACGATCACGATCGGACGCTCGCGCCCACTGGTGCCCGTGTCGGTCATGTTCGACTCCTCGCTCTCCACCGCGGATCGGGGCCAGCCTGCCGCCGTCCGGGAGGACTGTCGAGGCCGCGCCGGGCGCGCCGCGCCATGCTCGCCCGTTCGAGTGAACCCGGGGCCTCAGGCGGTCATCGCCGCCCTGACCAGCGCGGTGTCGGTGAACTGCTCGAAGCGGACGATCCGGCCGCCGCGCACGGTGAAGCGGTGGGCGACCCGGACCGCGAGCGGCTTTCCGGTGCCCTTGTGGACGGCCGTGTAGCGGCCCAGTACCACCACGGTCTCGCCGTCCACCACGTAGCTGTCGTCGTGCGCCGTCCAGTTGTCCCACTCGGCGGCCAGCCGCTCCATCACGTTGGCGGTGACGCCCTTCGGGGTGCGGTAGGTGCCCGCCAGCGGGAAGCCGGCCATCTCGGTCCACTCGACGTCCTCGGCCAGGGTGGCGCGCAGCGCCGCCAGGTCGCCCTGGGCGGACGCCAGGTACTGGCGGCGCACCACGTCGGCGGGGGCGGACGACTCGGCGAAGACGGAGACGTCCCGGGGGATCTCGATCACGTTCCGCTCACCCCCACGCCGTCTCGCCCATGACGACCTTGGTGCCGATGTCCACCGCGATCCGCAGCCCCAGCTTCGGGAACCGCCGCTCCAGCGCCTCCTTGGCGGCCGCGGCGTCCGCGGCCCGGCCGATCTCGGTCTCGAAGGCGCGCAGGTAGGCCCGGGTGTGGTCGACGGCGTTCAGGTCGGTGGGCGCGTCCGCGACCCGGTGGCCGGCCGCCACCCAGGTCGGGTGGAGCGCCTCGATGCCGTCCAACAGGTCGATCCAGGCGGTCCGTTGGGCGGAGGTGGGGGTGTCGGCCGTCCACACGTGCAGGCCCTCGAACAGCAGCACCCCGCCCAGCACGGCGCGGTGGTGGTGCTGCCAGAGGTAGTGCCGGTCCGGCAGGTGGAAGTCGGCGCCGCGCAGTTCGAAGCGGTGCCCCTCGAAGACCAGCTCGTCCCCGTGCAGCACCTCGGGCCGCACCAGCCGGGTGGGCAGCTCGGGGCCCAGGTGCGCCCAGGCCCGCAGCTTGGCCTCGTACGTCTCCTGGATGTGCTCGACGGTCGAGGCGGTGGCCAGGAAACGGGCCTGCGGGAAGGCGTCCTGGACCTCCTGGGCGCCGAAGTAGAAGTCGGGATCGCCGTGGCTGACGAACACGGTGGTCAGCCGCCTGCCGCTCGCCGTGATCCGCTCGACCAGGCGGCGGCCGTCGGAGCGGGTGAACCCGGCGTCCACCAGCAGGGCGTCCTGCGGGCCGGTGACCAGGACGGAGGTCTTGTTGAGCGAGCTGTCGGGGCTGTCGATGATCTCGAAGTCAAGAGCACTCACAGGGGGTCCTTCCTCCGGACGGGCGAGCCTCGCCGCCAGCATCCGTGCTCGGCCCGGCGTCCGCATCCGGAAGGACCGCGCCCCGGCCCGGGCACGGACGCCGTCACCGCGCCGGGCCCAGCCGCAGCACCGCCAGCGCCCCCAGCGCGGTGGCCGCGGCGAGCGGCAGCCACAGCGCCCCGGGACCTGCCGCGAGCAGCGCCGTCAGCACGGCCGGCGCGGCCGCTCGACCCACCCCCGACGACACCTCCCAGCGCGCCAGCGCCCGCCCGAGCAGGTGCGGCGGGGCGACGGACGCCACCAGCGCCGTCCCCGAGCCGGTGTAGAGGATCTCGCCCAGCGTGTACAGCACCGAGACCACCGCGATGCCCGCCGTTCCCGGCAGGCCCCCCAGCGAGCCGACCGCCCAGAAAGCCAGGTACGACACCGCCAGCACCGCCCCGGAGGCGGCCAGCACCGCACGCCGGGAACGGTCCGCCAGGCGCAGCACCAACGCCAGCTGCAGGGCGATCACCAGCACCGTGTTGCCGACGAAGATGCCCGAGGACCAGGCCGGGGAGGCGTGCAGCCGCAGCACCAGCAGCGCCGGCAGTGCCACCTCCAGCACGTCGAAGCAGAACGCGTACGGTGCGTTGGCGAGGCTCAGCAGGGTGATCCGGCGCAGCGGCTCCGACCGTTCCCGCGGGTCGGCCGGGTGCTCCTGGCGCTCCTGGCGGGGCGCCCGCACCCGCAGCGAGCCCACCAGGACGGCCGCGACCAGCCAGGCCGCGCAGGTCACCCCGGCCAGCAGCCGGATCGCCCCCGCCCCGCCGCTCACCGCCAGGGTGGCCAGCAGCGCGCCCACGCCCATACCGGCGTTGCGCAGCGACCGTCCGGCGGCCAGCGCGGCGTCCCGCAACCGGCCCTCGGTCAGCGTGCTCACCACCGCCGCGTGGGTGGTCGGCCAGGACTGACTGCCCACCCCGAACAGCACCGCCGCCGCGGTGAACCCCGACAGACCGTCCGTGAGCAGCAGGACGAGCGCGCCCACCGCCCGCAGCACCAGGGTGACGGCGGCGGGCAGCGTCCGGGCACCGCGGTCGATCCAGCGGCCGGTCAGCGGCACCGCCACCAGACCCGCCACCATCCCGGCCGAGAGCGCCAGCCCCGCCGCACCGGCGCCCAGGTGCAGCACGCCGACGCCGTACAGCAGCAGGAACGGCCGCAGCAGGCCGCCGCCCACCGCGTCCACCACCAGCGCGACGGCGTAGCGGGGACCGCCGGCGGCGGTCAGCAGGCCCGGCAGCGCGGAGCCGACCCGGCGGCCGGTGCCGGTCGGCGGTTCGGGCGGCCCGTGCGGGGCGGGCGGTTCGGGCGGCCCGGGCAGGCGGGCGCCGGCGGACTCGTGGGCGGACTTCTCCCGGATCAGGTTCATGGCCGGTACCTTCGGCGCGGCGCGTCCCGCCCGGCACGCGGATTGACGTCAACCGTCAATCCGCGCGGGTCCGGCCGACGGCGGGTGACAGGATCGCCGCTGTGAGCCTGACGATCGACATCACCGGCCTGCCCGACGAGCGGCTCCTCTTCACGCCCTCCCCGCTCGGCGAACTGAACGCCGTGCTGCACGTGCTCGCCGAGCCCGCGCACCACCCCGCGCTGCACGGCTGGGCCGCCGCCACCGCCGCCACGATCCCGCCCGAGCTGTCCGAACGGCTGCTGGAAGCCGACTTCCTCTGGCGCTCCTCGCGGGCCGACTTCCTCGTCCCCGGCCTGCCCGGCGCCACCCTCACCGAGGAACTCGACGCCGTCGACCGGATCGACGACGAGCGGTACGTCGCCGCCGCCCTCGTCACCACCTGCGGCTCCTCCCGGCTCACCCACCGGATGGGCTCCCCGCTCACCGACCCGGCCGCCAACGAGCGGGCCCGGGAACTCGCCCTCGCCCGCGGCCCCCGGCAGGCCGCCTTCGCCGACCGGCTGCTCGCCGACCCGCCGGCCGTCCGGGCCCTGGTGCGGCGGATGCTGGAGGACTGCCGGTCCGCGTTCTTCGCCGACGCCTGGCAGCGCGTCCTGCCCGACCTCGCCGCCGACGCCCGGCGCAAGGCCGACCTGCTCGCCCGCCGGGGCCTCGCCGAAACACTCGCCGACATCTCGCCCTCCGTCTCCCTCGACCAGGGCACGGACGGGCGGCGCCGGATCGTCATCGACAAGCTCCAGGACAACACCACCAACGGCACCGACGCCGGGGGCGTCACCTTCATCCCCACCGCCTTCGGCCGCCCGCACCTCCTGGTGGTGCACGAGCGCGGCTGGCGGCCCGTCCTCCAGTACCCCGTCGCCGAGACCGGTCTGCCCGAGCCCGTCTCGCTCGCCCTCGTCCAGCAGCGCCTGGAGGCGCTCGCCCACCCCGTCCGGCTGCGCCTCGCCCGCACCATGGCCCGCGGCCCGCACACCACCGGCGAACTCGCCTCCGCCTGGGAGCTCAGCGCGCCGGAGGTGTCCCGGCACCTGGCCGTCCTGCGCAAGGCCGGGCTGCTCACCGCCCGGCGGCGCGGGCGGTACATGCTCTACGAACTCGACCTGGCGGGCAGCGCCCGGCTCGGCTCGGACCTCCTGGAAGCGGTGCTGCGATGAGCGGGAACAGCGCCGGGGCGGTGGGCGTTCGTCCGGTCATGAACGACGACGCCGCACCCGCGGTCCTGCGCTACGCCGCCTTCGCCACCCGCCCCGAGGGCGGCAACCCGGCCGGGGTGGTGCTCGACGCCACCGGGCTGACCGCCGAGCGGATGCTCGCCATCGCCGCGGAGGTCGGGTACTCCGAGACCGCCTTCCTGACCGCCGGCCCCACCGAGGGCACCTACCGGGTGCGGTACTTCAGCCCGCTCGTCGAGGTGCCGTTCTGCGGGCACGCGACGGTCGGCTCGGCCGTCGCGCTGGCCGAGCGCGTCGGCCCCGGGCGGTACGTGTTCGCGACCGCGGCCGGGGACGTCCCGGTCGAGATCGAGCGCGGGGCCGACGGGCTGCTGCGCGCCACCCTCACCAGCGTCGAGCCGAAGGTCGAGGAGGTCCCGGCGGACGACGTCGAGGAGGCGCTCGCCCTGCTCGGCTGGTCCGCCGCCGACCTCGACCCGGCCCTGCCGCCCCGGGTCGCCTACGCGGGTGCCCGGCACCTCGTCCTGCCGGTCACCACCCGCGAACGGCTGGCCCGCCTGGAGTACGACTTCGACGGGCTCGCCGCCTACATGCGGGCCCGCGACCTGACCACCCTCCAGCTCGCCTGGCGCGAGACGCCCGAGGTCTTCCACGTCCGTGACCCGTTCCCGGTCGGCGGCGTGGTCGAGGACCCGGCCACCGGCGCCGCCGCGGCCGCCTTCGGCGCGTACCTGCGGGAACTCGGCGCGGTGCCGGCCCCGGTGGTGCTGACCCTGCACCAGGGCGACGACCTGGGCCGCCCGGGCGTGCTGCGGGTCGAGCTGAGGGCGGAGGACACCCGGGTACGGGTCTCGGGCACGGCCGTGGCGATCGGTTAGGTCCGGACAGGGCCCAGCACGGCGGCGGGCCCCCGCCCGGCGGGCGCGGAAATCCGTTGGCCCCGGACCGGGCCGGTGGGCGAAGCTGCTGCGATGCAGCGAGCGAGCAACCGGACCGTGACGGTCGATCTCACGTACGGGGACGAGTACTTCGGGCAGCTGGGCCCCTTCGAGGCGGACCTCGGCTGGTGGTCCTCGGTGGACGGGGTGGTCGCGCGGGCCACGGAGCTGGCCGGGGCGCCGGTGCTGGTGGCGCGGCTGGTCGAGGGGCACAGCGAGGAGCCCGGTCACGGCGGGCGGGTCCGCTACCACGCCGAGGCGCTGAGCCGGCCCACCATGCCGTCCGCCGGCGCCCCGGACGCCGGGACGGCCGTGCTGCTCGGTCCGGCCGAACGCCGCGCCGCCTGGGCCACCCCGGCGGGGCTGCGGGCCGCCCTGGACTGGGCGCGGGAGGAACTGGCCGCGGCCGGCCGCCCGTTGGCCGCGCCCGCCCGGCAGATCCGGACCTGGAACCTCTCCGGCCTCTTCCGCCTCCCCACCGCCACCGGCGCCGACGCCTGGCTGAAGACCACGACGTCCGCGTTCAACGCCCGGGAGAGCGAGGTGATCGCGCTGCTCGGCGGCGTCGACCGCACGCTCGTCCCCACCGTCCTCGCCGCCGACCCGGCCGGCGGGCGGCTGCTGCTCGACCATGTCCCCGGTGAGGACTGCTGGAGCCCGTCCGCCGGGACCGTCGCCGAGGTCGTGCCCCGCCTGGTCGCCGCACAGGCCGCGCTGGCCGCCCGCCCGGGTGACCTGGCCGGCCTGCGTGACCGCACCCCCCGGGCCCTGGCGGCGCAGCTGACGGCCCTGCTGGACCGCCTGCCCGAGGAGACCGACCTGACCGCCGGGGAGCTGGACCGGCTGGCCGGCTTCGCGGCCGCGCTGCCCGGTCTGCTGGACCGGCTCGCCGCCTGCGGCCTCCCGGAGACGCTGCTGCACGGCGACTTCCACCCCGGCAACTGGCGCTCCGACGGCGTGAACCCGGTGGTCGTCGACTACGCCGACTCCTGCCTGGGCCACCCCGCCCTGGACGGGCTGCGCCCCCGCGCCTACCTCGCCCCGGAGGCCTGGCGGCACCACGCCCGGGTCTGGACGGAGGCCTGGCGCCGCCACGTCCCCGGATCCGATCCGGAGCGCGCCCTCGAACTCGCCGAACCGCTCTACCACCTGTCCTACGCCCTGCGCTACCAGGAGTTCCTGGACCACATCGAGCCGAGTGAGCGCCCCTACCACGAGGGGGACCCGGCCGCCGAGCTGCGCGCCGTGCTCGCCTGCGGAGCGGCCGGGCGACCGACGTAGACTGCCGGGGTGGAACGACCGACGCCGGCCCCCGGGGCCTCCGGGATCGCCGTCCTGCCCGAGCTGCCGTTGCAGGAGCTGGAGTGCTTCTCCGTCCTCGTCCACCAGTTGCACTTCGGGCGGACGGCGCTGCGCCTGGGCGTCTCGCAGGGCCGGGTCTCCCAGTTGATCAAGCGCCTGGAGGGCCGGGTGGGTGCCCCGGTGTTCCGGCGGACCAGCCGCCGGGTCGAACTGACCGAGCTGGGGCGGGCGCTGGCCGAGCAGGTGGTGCCCGCCTTCGACCGGCTCCGGGAGGGCTACGACGCCGCCCGGGCCGGGGCCGCGACGGCCCGGCCGCTGCGGCTGGGTTTCCAGTGCGCGGTGTACGAGCCGGTCGCCCGGGTGATCGCGAGCCTGCCGGAGGGGACGACGCAGCTGGTCGAACTGCCGTGGGCGGACCCGTTCTCGCACCTCGCCCGCGGTGAGGTCGACCTGGCCATCGTGCTCGCCCCGTGCCGGGAGCCGGGGCTGGAGGTGCTGCTGGAGTTCTCCCGGCAGCCGGTGTACGTGGCGGTCTCCGCCGCGCGGCGCCTCGGCGGGGCACACGGGGTGAGCGCCGAGGAGCTGGCCGGGCTGCCGCTGGTCGAGCCGCGCGGCCCGGCGCCCGAGTACTGGCGGGAGGTGAACGCGCCCCGGCGCACGCCGAGCGGGCGGGAGCTGAGCTACTCGACGGGTGCGGCCACCATCCAGGCGGGCCTGTCGATGGTGGCCGGCACCCGCCAGGGCCTGCTGTTGTGCGAGCGCAGCGCGGCGTACGTCCAGCGGCCGGACGTCCGCTTCCTGCCGGTGCCCGAGCTGGAGTTCAGCACGCTGGAGGTGGTCCAGCGGGAGGGGCGGACGCACCGGCTGACGGGCGAGTTCGTCGGGCTGCTGGCCGGGCACGTCGACTGAGCCGGCCGGCTCGGTCGGTCAGGTCAGGCCCGATCAGGCCCGGCCCGGGTCAGGCCCGGTCCGCCGGTCGGTCCGGCCGGGAGAGCACGGTGAGCAGCAGTCCGGCGCCCGCCAGGGCGGCCGCGGTGAGCAGCACGGCGTGGTTGCCGGCCCGGTCGACGACCAGCCCGCCGGCCAGCGAGCCGAGCGCGATGCTCGCGTTGAACACGCCCGCCCAGAGGGCCGCCGAGGCCTCGACCCGGGCCGGGTCGGCGAGGCGGAACCAGGTCTGGGTGGAGACCGACACCCCGCCGTACGAGACGCCCCAGAGGACCAGGACGAGCAGGACGGTGACGAGCCCGCCGGTGGCGGACCCGAGCAGCGCGGTGGCCAGGGTGACGCCGGAGAGGGCCAGGGTGACGGCCGTCTTCGGGCGGCGCCCGGACATCGGGCCGAGGGTGAAGTTCCCGGCGACGCCCGCGAGTCCGTACACCAGCAGGCAGGTGGCGATCGTGCCGCTGCTCAGGCCGGCGTCGGCTTCGAGGACCGGGCGGACGTAGGTGTAGCCGGCGAAGTGGCCGAGCACGACGAACGCGGTGATGGCCGCTCCGGTGGCGATGCCCCGGTGGCGCAGCGCGCCGGCCAGGCCGTCCAGCCGTGCGCGCCGGTGCGCCGGCAGCGGGGGCAGGGTGGCGGCGAGGACGGCGGCGGAGGCGGCGCCGAGCAGGGCGAGCGCCCAGAACGCGGCGCGCCAGTCGAGCAGCGCGGCCAGGTAGGTGCCCAGGGGGACGCCGAGGACGGAGGCGATGGAGACGCCGGAGAAGATCAGCGTCATGGCGAGTGCGAGGCGCGGGCCGTCGGCCAGACGCGGGCCGAGGCTGGCGACCAGGCCCCAGACGATGCCCATGGCGGCGCCGAGCAGGACCCGGCCGACGGCGAGGACCGCGAAGTTCGGCGCCAGCGCCGTCACCGCGTTGGCCAGGCCGAGCAGCAGCATGAAGGCGACCAGGACGCTCCTGCGGTCGCGCGGGCCGACGAGCGCCGGGGCGAAGGGGGAGAGCGCGGCGGCGATCAGGCCGGTGATGGTGAGGGAGAGGCCGGTGGCCCCGTCGGTGACGCCCAGGCTGTGGGACATCGGGGTGAGCAGGCCGACCGGCATCATCTCGGAGGACACCAGGGTGAAGGTGGCGAGGGCGACGGCGAGGACCGGGGACCAGCGGTGGGTGGTGGGCGAACCGGCCGGTGGGGCAGGGGTTTCCGCGGTGGCCCGGGGGAGGCCGGCCGCAGTGGTTTCCGCGTTTGTCATGCTGCCCAGCTCACCAGTCGGCGGAAGGGGCGAACAAGATCGATGAACTCATCGACCCATTAGCCCGGCTCATCGATCGACCGGCCGGCCGGGGGAACCCCGGTGGCGCCCGTCGCGGTCGTCGCGGGGGGCGCCACCGGGGCGGGGCTCACTCCCCGGGGTCGATCCGGTAGCCGCCGCGGGCCGAGTGGAGGCTGAGCGCCTCGACCGGGCAGTAGTCCACCGCCTCGCTCAGGGCGTCCGTCAACTCCGCGCCGCCGTCGGCGTATCCGGCCAGCGGTGCGGCCAGTCCGTCGGTGCCGAGGGCCAGCGAGCCGGGGACGCTGAGGGCACACATCCCGGAGCCGATGCAGCGGTCCCGGTCCACCCGGACGATCACCGGCTCGGTGTCCGCGCGGCCCGTCACCAGGTCACCCGGAGGGCGTTGGGGCTGCGGGTGACCAGGCCGCGCCGCCAGTCGATCAGCTCGACCGGGTCGGCCATCCGCAGCGCGGGCAGCCGGCGGGCCAGCCGGTGCAGGCCGAGCTCCATCTCCATCCGGGCCAGCCAGGCGCCCAGGCAGTGGTGCGGCCCGGCGCCGAAGGTGAGCATGGGCGCGGCCAGCGGCGAGAACAGCTCGGTGCGCAGGTCGCCGGTGAAGACCGACGGGTCGTGGTTGGCGGCCTGGGCGTCGGCGGCGACCACGCTGCCGGCCGGGATCACCACGCCGCCGATCTCGACGTCCTCGACGGTGCGGCGCAGCAGCCCGGGCAGGTGCTCCTTGGCGTCGCTGAGCGGGACGGCGCGCAGGATCTGCTCGGTGGCCGCGGCGGCGCTGGCCTCGTCGGAGGCGAGTCGCTGCCAGGCCTCGCGGCCGTCCTGGAGCAGGTAGACCAGGGCGTTGCCGAGGCTGGTCATGGTGGTCTCGTGCCCGGCGACCACCAGGCCGATGACCAGCACGACCAGCTGGCCCTCGGTGATCGAGCCGTCCTCGGCGGCGGCCGCGAGCAGGCTGCTGACCAGGTCGTCGCCCGGTGCGGCGCGGCGCTCGGCGATCACCTCGGAGCCGAAGGCGGCGAACTCGGCCATCGAGGCGGTGATCTCGTCGGGGGTGTAGGCGGTGGTGGACAGCGCGTGGTCGCTCCAGTGCCCGAGCCGCTTGGCGTCCACGTTGTCCAGGCCCATCAGCCGGCTGATCACCGCGACCGGCAGCGGGCGGGTGTAGGCGTCGATGACGTCGGCGGGGGAGCCGTGGTCGATCAGCTCGTCGATCAGCGACTCGACGACCGAGGCGACCCAGGGGCGCCAGCGCTCGATCGCGCGCGGGGTGAAGGCCCGCTGCACGGTGCGGCGCAGCCGCTGGTGCTCGGTGCCGTCGATGTTCAGCATGCCGTCCGGGTCGTCGATGATGCTGGGGGTGACCTTGACGGCCGGCGCGTCCGGCGCGAAGAGGGTGGCGCGGCCCAGTCGCGGGTCGGTCAGCACCTGTCGCACGTCGGCGTGCCGGCTGACCAGCCAGACCGGCGTGCCGGTGGGCAGCGCGGCGAGGCGGGGCGGCCCGGGGTCGAGGCGGCGCAGGCAGTGCATCGGAGGGAGCGGGGCGGGGCCGGCGCTGGTCGCACTGTTCTCGGTGGACATCCGTACTCCAGACTCCAGGGCGGGGGGCCGCGGGGGCGGCCCGGCGGGGGGTGGATCCGGGGATGGGGCGGGGGACGGGTGATGCGGCCGGCTGGCGGCTCGACACGGGCCGGGGATCGGTCGGGCTCCTGCGGGAGGCGTGGCGCGAAATGTGCGGGGGCGCACGGTCGGTGCGCGCCCGGCGAGGGCGGCGCATGGTGGCACGCCGTCGGGTGGGGCGGGTGTGCTGAGCGTGGTCGCGTGGACCGTCTCTGCTACGACCGTACGTGGGCGGTGGGGCGCCCGTCTGCGGCACTTCCAGCCAACACCGGTGCGTTCCAGGCACTTCGAGGCGCACGAACGGGCGCTCGTTGCCAGCCGTGCGCCCCTGCCCGCGGGGCCGCGTCGGGTTGTCGCCGGGCCCCCGGCGGATACCCGGGCGGCACATGCCACGTGGGACCCGGTGGTTCGAACGGAGTCGTCGGACGGGCCCTAGCACACCGGTTCGGGCCGGGTGGGCCCACGGGCCGCGCCGGGGGCCGGCGCGGCGGGCGATACGCTTCGTGGGCAGTTGGTCTTCAGTCGTTTGTCGCAGGTCACGCCGGTGCGGAGCCGCACCGGCAGACGGAGGTGGAATCGGATGCCCCAGCAGGTCAAGGCAGTGATCGCGCGCGCCAAGGGCGCGCCCGCGGAGGTGACCACGATCGTGGTGCCGGACCCTGGCCCGGGCGAGGCCGTGGTCCGGATCCAGGCTTGCGGTGTCTGTCACACCGACCTCCACTACCGGGAGGGCGGCATCAACGACGAGTTCCCGTTCCTGCTCGGCCACGAGGCCGCGGGCATCGTGGAGACGGTCGGCGAGGGCGTCACCGAGGTCGAGCCCGGTGACTTCGTGGTCCTCAACTGGCGTGCGGTGTGCGGCCAGTGCCGCGCCTGCAGGCGGGGCCGCCCGCAGTACTGCTTCGACACCCACAACGCCAAGCAGAAGATGACGCTGCTGGACGGCACCGAGCTGTCCCCGGCGCTGGGCATCGGCGCGTTCGCCGAGAAGACCCTGGTCGCGGCCGGCCAGTGCACCAAGGTGGACCCGGCGGCCGAGCCGGCCGTCGCGGGCCTGCTGGGCTGCGGTGTGATGGCGGGCCTCGGCGCCGCGATCAACACCGGCAACGTCGGCCGGGGCGACTCGGTCGCGGTGATCGGCTGCGGCGGTGTCGGCGGCGCGGCCGTGATGGGCTCCCGGCTGGCCGGCGCGTCGAAGATCATCGCGGTGGACATCGACGACCGCAAGCTGGAGACCGCCCGCAAGCTGGGCGCCACCCACACCGTCAACTCCCGCACCACCGACCCGGTCGAGGCGATCCGCGAGCTGACCGGCGGCAACGGCGCGGACGTGGTGGTCGAGGCGGTCGGCCGCCCGGAGACCTACAAGCAGGCCTTCTACGCCCGTGACCTGGCCGGCACCGTCGTCCTGGTCGGCGTGCCCACCCCGGAGATGACGCTGGAGCTGCCGCTGCTCGACGTCTTCGGCCGCGGTGGCGCGCTGAAGTCCTCCTGGTACGGCGACTGCCTGCCCTCGCGGGACTTCCCGATGCTGATCGACCTCTACCTCCAGGGCCGGCTGGACCTCGGTGCCTTCGTCACCGAGACCATCGAGCTGGACCAGGTGGAGCAGGCCTTCGAGCGCATGCACCACGGTGACGTCCTGCGCTCGGTGGTGGTCCTGTGACCGCGCGCGTCGACCGCCTGGTCACCGCCGGGACCTTCGACCTCGACGGCGGCAGCTGGGAGGTGGAGAACAACGTCTGGATCGTCGGGAACGACGAGGAGGCGGTGGTGATCGACGCCGCCCACGACGCCGAGGCCATCGAGGCCGCGCTCGGCGGGCGCCGGCTGCTGGCGATCGTCTCCACCCACGCGCACAACGACCACATCGACGCGGCCCCGGCCCTCGCCGCCCGCACCGGTGCGCCGGTGCTGCTGCACCCGGACGACCTCCCGCTGTGGAAGCTCACCCACCCCGAGCGCCTCCCGGACGGCGAACTGGCCGACGGGCAGCGGATCGAGGTGGCCGGCACCGCGCTGACCGTGCTCCACACCCCGGGCCACGCCCCGGGCGCGGTCTGCCTGTACGCCCCCGAGCTGGGCACCGTCTTCACCGGCGACACCCTGTTCCACGGCGGCCCGGGCGCCACCGGCCGCTCGTTCTCGCACTTCCCGACCATCATCGACTCGATCCGCGAGCGGCTGCTGACGCTCCCGGCCGAGACGGTGGTGCGCACCGGCCACGGCGACCCGACCACCATCGGCGCCGAGGCCCCGGCCCTGCCGGAGTGGATCGCGCGCGGGCACTGACGCCCGGCCCGTACGGCCCCCGGGGAACGCAGGTTCCCCGGGGGCCGTACGATCGCGATCATGGCCCTTGACCCGCGCGAGCTCGACGACGCCTTCCTCGCCTTCTGGCGGGAACGGCACATCTCCACGCTGACCACCACCCGCCCGGACGGCACGCCGCACGTGGTGCCGGTGGGCGTGACGTACCAGCCGGAGACGGGCACCGCCCGGGTGATCACCAGCCGGAGCAGCCGCAAGGCCCGCAACGTCGCCGCGGCCGGGCCCGAGGGCCTGCGGGTCGCGGTCTGCCAGGTGGCCGGCGCCCGCTGGTCGACCCTGGAGGGCGTCGCGGTGGTCCGCGACGAGCCCGAGCAGGTCGCCGAGGCGGAGCGGCGCTACGCCGAGCGCTACCGCGAGCCGCGGGTCAACCCGGACCGGGTGGTCCTGGAGATCAGCGTCGAGCGGGTGCTCGGACGGGCCTGAGGACGACCCTTCCCGGAACGGCCGTTCCGGTCAGCGGATCGCCAGGCGGTCGAGGTGGGACCCCACGGTGCATCGGGTCCCGGCCACGGGCGGTCAGCCGGCGCAACCCGCTCAACGACGCTCCTCGGGATCGGTGGGGGCGGTCGGGGTCGGAGGAGGCCGTCCCCGGGTGGCGTCAGGCTCGTCACCGGGAGCGCGCGGCGACAACCGGATCCCGGCCACTGTGTCAGTTCGGACGGGCGTCCTCGCGCGGCGGTGACGGAGTTCGCGGGACCTGACACAGAGGGGAGCGGGTCCGCCGCCCGCCGCCCGTGCGCTGCCTAATGTCGACGGATCCCGATGGAAGGAGTGGACCGTGCAGCCTCGAACGTCCTTCATCCACGCACATCACGACGTCGCCGAGCCCTCGGCGGACGGCGGCAGAAGCGGGTCGGCCGGCATCGGCGGGGCGTCCGGCAGCGCGCTGCTGGCCGAGATCCCGCGCTCCAGCCCGGAAGTGATGGAGAGCATCGCCGTCGCCCTGCTGGCGCTGACCGTGCCGGGCGTGTGCCTGCGGGCCGGCCGCTCCATCGGGCCGGAGCCCTCGGGCGCTCCGTACGGGGCCGTGGAGGCGGGCCACGACGTGACAGACTAATCAGATTAATCAAACGGTTTTCCCCCGGTGCCCCTTGGATCTGCCCTACACGGATCGTTCACATCTCCTGGGGGGAAATCGTGATAGCACGTCGTTCGTTTCTGGTGTCCGGTGTCGCCGTCTCCGGTGGGCTCGGGCTCGCGGGCTTCGGGATCGCGGCCTCGCAGCCCGCGACCGCCGGTGCGGCCGAGCGAGACCTGACCACCCCCACCGGTGGGGTGACCGCGAACCTGGACCCGGCCGACATCGCCAAGTTCGCCGTCCAGATGCCCGTTCCGGCCGTGCTCTCGCCGTACGCGGTCTCCGGCACCACCAGCTACTACCGGATGGCCATGAAGGAGGTCACCGCGGCGGTCCTGCCCAACATGCCCGCCACCACCGTCCGCACCTACAACGGGCAGTTCCCGGGCCCGGTCATCAGAGCGAGATCGGGCCAGCGGGTCGTCGTCCAGCAGACCAACAACCTCGCCCAGCCGGTCTCCGTGCACCTGCACGGCGCGCACGTGCCGGAGTCCAGCGACGGCGCGCCGATGGACGTGATCCAACCCGGTGCCTCCAAGACCTACACCTACCCGAACCAGCAGCCGCACGCCAACCTGTGGTTCCACGACCACGCCCACCACCAGGAGTCCGAGCACGTCTTCCGCGGACTGTCCGGCACCTACCTCCTGACCGACGACACCGAGCAGCAACTGCCCCTGCCCTCCGGCCAGTACGACGTGCCGATCGCCCTGCGCGAGGCCCGCTTCGACCAGTCGGGACAGCTCGTGTACGAGATGGACGACTGGCCCAACCGCAACGTCATCCTCGCCAACGGCAAGGCCTGGCCGTACTTCCAGGTCGCGGCCCGCAAGTACCGGCTGCGGTTCTTCAACCAGAGCAACGCGCGCTTCTTCGACCTGAAGCTGTCCGACGGCTCGGAGTTCACCGTCATCGGCGGGGACGGCGGCCTCCTCGCGCAGCCCTGTCAGGCGACGGTGGTACGGCTCTCGCCCGGCGAACGCGCCGACATCGTCATCGACTTCTCACGCTACGCGGTGGGCACCCAGGTGGTGCTGGAGAACGGCATGCCGCCCGGCCCGGTCGAGCACGTCGGCAAGGTCATGCGCTTCGACGTCACCCGCACCGCCGCCGACCCCAGTTCGATCCCGAGCACCCTGCGCACCCTGCCGGCCCTGCCGCCCGCGACCGTCAACCGCAGCTTCGCGCTGAGCATGGACGAGACGGGCAACCCCGGCGCGGCCGCCTACATCAACGGCCTGACGTACGACCACAACCGGATCGACACCGAGATCGCCTACGACACCACCGAGATCTGGACGGTCACCAACACCAACCAGGTCGCCCCGCACAACTTCCACATGCACCTGGTGATGTTCCGCGTCCTGGAACGCAACGGACAGCCCGTCACCCAGGGGTTCGAGACGGGGCTCAAGGACACCGTGAGCATCCTGGCCGGCGAGACGGTGAAGATCCAGGCCACCTTCACCGGGTACCGGGGCACCTACGTCTACCACTGCCACCTCTTCGACCACGCGGCGATGGGGATGATGGCCAACTTCCGCGTCTCCTGACCGCTCCGCCCCGGGCCGTCCGGCCGCGCCGAACCCGCTCTCCGGTTGCCGGAAACTGACGGAGTCCGGGCCCATCTGACGAAGTAATCCGACCGCGATTGCCGCCTTTCCGGTGACTACGGAAACCTCTTCCGCAGTCACCGGATCAAAAACCAGAAAGGGACGCTCGAATGACGAACGTCGCCGTCATCTACTACTCCTCCACGGGTAGCGTGCACACTCTCGCCACCGCCGCCGCCGAGGCGGCGAAGAAGGCCGAGGCCGAGGTGCGTCTGCGCAAGGTGGCCGAGCTGGCGCCGCAGGGCGCCATCGACTCCAACCCGGCCTGGGCCGCGCACCACGCGGAGACCAAGGACCTCGAGGTCGCCTCCCTGGAGGACCTGGACTGGGCCGACGTCATCCTCTTCGGCACCCCGACCCGCTTCGGTCTGCCGGCCGCGCAGCTCAAGCAGTTCATCGACACCGCCGGTGGCCTGTGGGCGCAGGGCAAGCTGGCGAACAAGGTCGTCACCTCGTTCGTCTCCACCTCGCAGACCCACGGTGGCCAGGAGAGCACGCTGCTCGCGCTGAACAACACCTTCTACCACTGGGGCGCGATCATCGTTCCGCCCGGTTACACCGACGGTGTCCAGTTCAACATCAAGACCGGCAACCCCTACGGCGTCGGCCACGTCGCGTACGACAACGCGGCCGTGGACGAGGCCACCTTCGCCGCGATCGAGCACCAGACCCGGCGCGCCGTGGAGATCGCCGGGGCCCTGAAGCGCGGACTGTCGGCGGCCTGAGCCCGCCATGCCGCGTTTGGAGACGCACCGTGACCCGGCCGTCGTCGACGGCGGCCGGGTCGTCTGGGACGACTTCCGGGACGGGTTCGACCACCGGGGGGAGGGGTCCCGCTGGACCCTCACCCCGGCCGGCGAGACGCTGCCGGACGGCGACGGCATCGCCACCACGTCGGAGGCAGGGCTGCGGGTGGTGCCCACCGGCACCGACCCGCGCACCGGTGAACCGGCCTTCGTCTTCACCACCGGCCGGGAGAGCGAGGGCGGTGGCGGCGGCGCCGACCACCTGAAGTTCTTCGCACTGGCCCGGCACACCTCGAAGGCCGGCGTCCTCGGCTTCGACGCCGAACCCGGCCGGGTGCTCACCATCGACGTGACGATGTCCGCCCGGACCTTCGGCACCGAGCAGCACCCGTTCGGCGCCGCGGTGGCCGACCCGGCGGCGGACCTGCGGCTCGCGGCTGGCGCGATGAACACCGTCGACCCGGAGACGATGACGGTCTTCGACTTCTTCGTCACCGACGACGTGCTCTACGCCTTCTACGAGCGGCTGCCCCGCCCGGGTGCCGACTACGCCGCCTTCTCCTACGCCCTGCCGGTGGCCCGCCGCAGCACGCCCGACCAGGTGCACCACCTGGCGGTCGGCTACGACAGGTCGGCGGGGACGGTGGAGTGGAGGGCCGACGGCCGCACGGTCCTGACGGTCGACCGGATCGGCCACAAGCCCGCGGACCGGGAGCACCTGATCCTCGATCTGGGCGGCCGCGAGGAAGTGGTCGAACCGCGTCAGCTCGCCGGCGGGTTCGGCACCTTCACCCTGCTGGACGCCGGGATGCCGGGCGTCGAGGGCGGCCTGGTCCGCCTCGAGGACGGCCTGCGCTACCACGACCCCCACCGTGGTGCACCGGCCAGGCAACGGTTCGCCGATCCGGCGAGCCTCCCGCAGAACCGCCTGTGGGGCCAGGGGGCGCGGCTCGACGTCCGCGAGCTGGGCGTCACCTCGGCCCCGCGCCAGTCCCACCCCTGAGCCCCACCTCCCAGGCCCACCTCCCCCGGGCCGCCAGCGGCTCCGGCCGGACGGAACCCCTAGCCTCCGCCTTTCAGTTGGGCCTGGCTGAGCTCGGTTGATGGCACTGGCGACGCGTTGTGCCTGCGTGGAGGTGTGGGGACATGCCGAGGGACCGA
>NZ_JBHTWX010000066.1:0-50306 GCF_042792155.1 Kitasatospora sp. NPDC056651
GACCGCTGCCCGGTCCCCCGGCCGCCACCTTCCGCCCCCGGCGGACGCGTCGGGACCCGCCCGGAGGTGCGGCTATCGTGCACGGGTGCACGAGGCGGCCCGGGACCCCGGGCAGGGCACGTGAGGGGAGCTCCAGGTGATCGGACGGGCGCTGAACGGGCGTTACGAACTCGTCGGGATACTCGGCGTCGGCGGCATGGCGACCGTCTGGCGCGGGGTGGACCGGGTGCTGGGCCGTCAGGTGGCCGTCAAGGTGCTCAACGGCGGCCTCGCCGACGACCCCCGCTTCGCCGAGCGCTTCAGCCGGGAGGCCCAGCACGCGGCCATGCTGGTGCACCCGAGGATCGTCATGGTCTTCGACTCGGGCGTGGACCAGGGCACCCCGTTCATCGTCATGGAGCTGGTCAGCGGCCGTTCGCTGGCCGCCCTGCTGGCGGAGCGGCAGACGCTGCCGGTGGAGCGCGCGGTCGGCATCGCGGCGGCGGTCTGCGAGGCGCTGGCCGTCGCCCACGCGGCGGGGCTGGTGCACCGGGACATCAAGCCCGGGAACATCATGATCACCGACGACGGCGGGGTGAAGGTCGTCGACTTCGGCATCGCCCGGGCCGGCTCCTCCAGCAACCTGACCCAGACCGCGAGCGTGCTCGGCACGGCCGCCTACCTCTCGCCCGAGCAGGCCACCGCCTCGGCGCTGGACGGGCGGACCGACCTGTACGCGGTCGGCTGCGTGCTGACCGAGATGCTCACCGGCGCGACCCCGTTCACCGCCGAGACCCCGGTGGCGATCGCCTTCAAGCACGTCAGCGAGCTGCCGCCGCCGCCCTCCGCCCGGCGTCCGGGCCTGCCGCCGGCGCTGGACGCGGCGGTGCTGCGGCTGCTGGCCAAGAACCCGGCGGGCCGCCCGGCCGACGCGGCCGCCGCCCGGGCCGAACTGCTCGGCACGGTGCCCGGGCTGATGGTCGGCGACCCGACGGCGGAGCTGCTCGCGACCACCGCCGGGGCGGCCACCCAGCTCCTCCCGCCGGTTCCCCATGCGCCCTCGCCGAACCAGCCGGTGTCCTACGCGCCTTCGCCGAACCAGCCGGTTCCCTACGCCCCTTCGCCGAACCAGCAGCACACCACCCTGTTGCCGCCTCAGCCCCCGGCCGCCACCTCGGTGATGGCGCCGATCCCCGTCCCGACGGGCCGTCCCGCCCCGGCCGCCGCCTCCGCTCCCGTCCGGCCCGGCCGCCGGAAGCCGCTGGTGCTCGGCGCGTTGGGCGTGGCGGGCCTGGCCGGTGTCGCCGCGCTGGCCCTCACGGCCTTCGACGAGCCGGCCGACGGCACGCCCGCCGCCAAGCCGGCCGCGGCCACCGCCCCGGCGGCGCCTCCCACCCAGGCCCCCACCACGCCGGCGCCGGCCGCCACCACGCCCTCCGCGGCCCCGACCACCCCGTCGGCGCCCCCGGCCTCGGCCCAGCCCGTCCCGCGCAACCAGCCGGCGGCGCTCCAGCTCCAGTCCTTCCGGCAGGCGGTGGCCCAGGCCCACGTCGGCAAGGAGCGGGACCGGCAGATGGACCTGCTGAAGATCCTCGACACCAGCTCCGCCCGCCTCAACGAGGGGGACCCGGACGCGGCCTCGCAGGAGCTCAGGAACGCCCAGAAGGTGATCAAGGACCTGGGCAAGAAGCACGCCGTCGACGCCCCGACGTACGCCAACTGGAACGCCCGCCTCTCGGCCCTGTACGCGACCCTGCACACCACCGCGGATCTCCAGGACGACTGACGGCCGGACGGTTCGTGCCCGTCGCCACCGCCCTCTCCGCCGTGACCTGCGCCACGATTTGGGATTGACCAGGCCGGGGCCCGTCGAGGTGTTCCCGCCCGAGCGGCGCTGTCCACAGCCTGTGGACAGCGCCGTTCTTCGTGCTGGCCAGAGGGGGGAGCCGCGGTGCCGGAGGGATTCCCTCCGGTCGCCGCGAGGGGTGGGGGGCGATCGCTCATCTGACCATTTTTGACGGTGTTTCAGGAATCTCGGGATTCGGGCGGATCTTGTGTGACAGAAAGGTGCTGTGGTGGGATCGCGTTCCGGTTCAGCGATGTAACGATTCCTCACGAACGAAGTGGTCCTGACGGTTCATCACCGCTCATGATCACGGTGGCAGCCAAGGGGGAGGTCCACCATGCCGGACGGCATCCCTGCCGAAACGGCCGTACCGGCCGGTGAGTTGTACGGGGCGTTCCGCGAAGTGGCGCTCGCCGCACCCGGCGCCAGGGCGGTGGTCGGCTACGACGGCACCGAGTCGACGTACGCCGCACTGCTCGCCGCCGTCGACACCGCCGCCCGCGACCTGGCCACCCGGCTCGGCCCGGGCGAGGTGCTGGGGCTGGCCGTCGACGAGCCCTTCACCTTCCTCTCCCTCTACCTCGCCGCCGCCCGCCTCGGCATCGTCACCGTCCTGCTGGACAGCCGCCTGTCCGTACCGGAGCGCGACCACCACGCGGCCCGCTTCGACGTCACCCGGCTGGCCCTGGACGAGGAGCCGGCACCCGGCCGGGGCGGTTACGGGCTGCGCGAGGTCGCCGACGCCGAACGGCACCGGGCCCGGGCGGCCGCCGGCTACGAGCCCGGCGACTGGGTGGTGCACTGCACCTCGGGCTCCACCGGCGAGCCCAAGGGCATCGTGATGAGCCGGCCGGCCATCGCCGCCCGGGTCCGGCTCTGGGGCGGCGACCTGGAGCTGACCGCGCGGGACGTGGTCCTCTGTCCGCTGCCGCTGGCCCACTGCCACGGCATCGACGTCCTCACCCTCCCGGCCCTGCTCGCCGGCGCCACCGTGGTGTTCGCCCGCCCCGGCCGGCTGACCGGCCGGGGCCTGGCCCGGCAGATCGAGCGCCACCGCGTCACGCTGCTGAGCGGCCTGCCGGTGCTCTACCAACTGCTCACCCAGGCGGAGCGGTTGCCGCCGTCCTGGGCGGATTCGCTGCGCACCGTGATCTCCGGCAGCGCACCCCTGGGCCTCGACACCCAGCAGCGCTTCCACGAACGGTTCGGGGTGCCGCTGCGCCAGGTGTACGGCCTGTCCGAGATCGGCGTCATCTGCTTCGACGAGCGGTACGCGGGCCACGGCTCCATCGGCACCCCCGTCTCCGGCGTGGAGTGGCGGCTGGAGCCCGCGCCCGGCGGCGGTGCCGGGCAGGAACCGCTGCACGAGCTGTACGTGCGCGGCCCCGCGCTCGCCCGCGGCTACTACCGCGACCCGGAGTCGAGTGCCGAGATGTTCGAGGACGGCTGGCTGCGCACCCGCGACCTGGTCCGCGCCGACCACGACGGCTGGTACGTGCGGGGCCGGCTGTCCGGCTTCATCAACGTCGCCGGGAACAAGGTCGGCCCGCTCCAGGTCGAGGCGGCGCTGCGCGGCTGCCCCGGGGTGCTGGACAGCGCCGTGGTCGGCGTCGCGGACGCGGAGCAGACCGAGCGGGTCGCCGCGCTGCTCGTCACCGACGACCGGTTCGACCTCGCCGAGGTGCGGCGGCTGCTCGGCGAGCGGCTGCTGTCGTACCAGCTGCCCCAGCGGTACGAGACCGTCCCGGCGATCCCGCGCACCCCGCTCGGAAAGACCGACTACGCCGCCGTGCGGCGGCTGATGCACGCTCAGGAGGGCAGCACCCCGTGACCGGTGGTGAGATCGAGGACGACGTCGTCGCCGACGCCCGGGCCGTACTGGACGCGATGGCCGAGGGGCTCTTCGCGGACCTCTCCGCCCGGCCGGCCGAGCAGCACGAACAGGACGCCGGGCCCGCGTTCGCGGCGCTGAAGCGGACCAGGGCCACGACCCTGCTGGTCCCCCGGGAGTGCGCGGGCGCCGGGGCGTCGGCGGTGGACGCCGTGCGCTTCCAGATCGCGGTCGGCACCCTGGCCCCGGCCGTGGCCGTCGCCACGACCATGCACCACTACAAGATCGCGGCGCTCGCCCGGGTGGCGCGCTCCGGCGACGAGCGGGCCTCGGCGATCCTCAAGGACCTCGGCACCGGCGCGCGGCTGCTCGCCTCCGGCGGCGCCGAGTCGACGCCCGGCCGCGACCTGCGCACGCTCGGCAGCCGGGCCGTCCGCGACGGCGCCGACCGGCTGGTCACCGGCCTGAAGCGGCCGTGCTCGCTGTCCACCAGCATGGACGTGCTGTCCCTGATGGCCGAACTGCGCGCGCCCGACGGCACCCCCGAGGGCTACGCGCAGGTCTTCGTCCCGGCCGGGTCCGAGGGCCTGGAGCGCGAACCGTTCTGGACCAGCCCGGTGTTCCACGCCGCCGAGAGCCACGCCGTCCGGCTGACCGGGGTGCGGGTCCCGGACGACCGGGTCTTCCCGCTGCGCGGCGAGACCGGCCGGCGCTTCGCCACCGACTGCTACACCTGGTTCCAGCTGCTGATCAGCGCCTCCTACCTGGGCGTCGCCCGCTGCCTGGCCACCGCCACCCCGCCCGGGCGGCGGGCCGGTTCGGGGCGGTGGACCGAGGCGTTCGACGAACTGCGCCGCCTGGAGGCGCGGGTGACCGAAGCGGCCCGCGCGGTCGACGAGGACCGGCCGGACGGCGAACAGCTCAACGCGGCCGTCCGCGCCCGCGACGGCGTCGAGGACGGGATCGGCGCGCTCGGCGGCCTGCTGCTGCGCGCGGCCGGCGGCGGCACCTTCGCCCGCACCGGCTTCTTCACCCTGCTCGCCGGAGCTCTGAACGCCATCGCCTTCCACCCGCCGCAGCGCGGCGCCCGGGAGGGCATCGGCCTGGAACCGCTGGACGCCGAGTCGAAGGACCGTCGCTGACCATGTACACCCGAGAGCCCTTCACCCTGCCGCTGCCCGCCATGGTCGACTTCGTCCGGGCCAGGTCCTTCGGCGTCCTCGCCACCTACCACGACGGCACCGTGCACACCTCGCCGCTGCCGGTGGACCTGCGCGGCAGCGAGGAGGCCGGGCTGTTCGTCGCCGGGCACGTCGCCCGCGCCAACGGCATGACGGCGGCCTTCGAGGCGGGCGCGCCGGCCACCGTCACCGTGATGGGCCCGGACAGCTACGTGCCCGCCGAGTGGTTCGGCACCCGGGGCCGCATCCCCACCTGGATCTACTGCGCGGTGGAGATCTCCGGCCGGCTGGAGGTCAGCGACCCGGCCCGCACCCGCGCCGACGTCGTCGACCTGATCGACCGGCTCCAGGGACAGACCGTCGAGGGGTCCACCTGGTCCCTGGACGAGATGCCGCCCGAGCTCACCGAGGGCTACCTCCGCAACATCGTCGGCTACCGCCTGCACGACCTGCGGATCTCCTCCTGCTTCCGGCTGAACCAGCGCAAGGCCGACTCCGACCGCCTGGCCGAGGTGCTCGCCGCGAGCGACGACACCGTCCGGCGGGAACTCGCCCGGCTGGTCCTGGACCCGCCCACCGCCGGGACCGCGTGAGCGCCGCGATGCGGACACCGGACTCCCTGGGCCGGCTGCTCGACCTCGGCCGGACGGACCGCCCGGCCGTCGAGTGGTGCGGGCACACGCTGTCGTACGAACGGCTCGGCGAGGCCGTCGACGAGCTGGCCGACCGGCTGGCCGGGGCGGGCGCGGCCCGCACCCACGTGCTGCTGCTCGGCCCGCTGACCCCCGGCTACGTCGTCGGGCTGCTGGCCGCGCTGCGCAGCGGCGCCGTCCCGGTGCCGGTGGACGCCGGGATGACGCCCGGGCAGTACGCGTGGACCGAGCGGATCACCCGGCCGTCGGTGCTGCTGAGCAGCGACGTCTCCCCGGTGGCGCAGTTCCGCGGCGACACCTCCGGGGACGTCGGCGAGCTGGTCGTGGACGCGGCCACCGGCCGGGTCGTCCTCGACACCGCGGGCCGCCGATGTCCCGACAGCGCCCGGCGGCATCCGGACGGCGACGCGGGCTACCTCGTCCCGACCTCCGGCTCGACCGGCGCGCCGAAGGCGGTCGTCGGCAGCCGGACGGGCCTGTACACCTTCCTGACCTGGTTCGTCGAGGAGTTCGGCCTCGGTCCGCGGGACACCTGCGCCGCCCTCACCCGGGTCAACTTCGACCCCTCGCTCCGCGAGCTGCTGGCGGTGCTCACGGCCGGCGGCCGACTGTGCCTGCCGCCCGTGGACGCCCAGCTGGACCTGGCCGCGCTCGGCCGCCACCTCGCCGGGAGCAGGCCGACCCTCGCCTTCCTCGTCCCGTCCCTCGCCCGGCGCGTCGCGGACGTCCTGACCGAGCGGTCCACCCCGCTCGACTCGCTGCGGCTGGCCTTCTTCGCCGGGGAGGTGCTGCCCGCACGCGTGGTGCGGCAGTGGGCGGGCCTCGCCCCCGGCGCCGAGATCGTGAACCTGTACGGCATGACCGAGGGCACCCTCGCCCAGCTGTTCCGGCGCGCGGTGCGGGCCGAGGACGCGGCCGGGGCCTTCGGGCTGCCGGTCGGGCGGCCCCGCCCCGGGGTGACGGTCACGCTCGCCGAGCCGGACCGGGACGGCCGCGGCGAGGTGCTCGTCACCTCCGCCGCACCGGCCCTGGGCGTCCTCGCGGACGGCCCCGGCGCGGCCCCGGGCACCTTCCGCATCGAGCCGATGCCCTCCCCGCTGCGCACCGGCGACATCGGTTTCCGGGCCGGCGGGGACCTGGTGATCGCCGGTCGCGCGGGCGACGACCTGAAGGTGTCGGGGCGGCGCGTCTCGTACCACCGGTTCGTCACCGAGGTCGAGGAGCTGGCGGGGGTGGCCCAGTGCGTGGTGGTCGACCGCCAGGCCCCGCACGCCTTCGTCGCCGCACCGGACCTGCCGCCCCGGGAGGAGGGCGCGCTGCGCGAGCGGGTGCGCGCGGTGGCGGCGCGGCTGGAGCTGCCCGTGCCGGGCGTCCGGCTGCGTCGGGAGCTTCCGCTGCTGCGCAGCGGGAAGGTCGACCGGGTGGCGCTGGCGGCCTCCCTCTCCGCCGAGGAGGCGTCCGCGCCCGGCGGGCCGGGCCGCGCCGGGGCGACCACGGTGGACGTCCTGCGTCAACTCCTCGACCAGGACCAGGAACCGGCGGCCTCGACCGCGTTCGTCGAGGCGGGCCTCGGCTCGCTCGACATGATCACCTTCGTCGCCCGGGTCAACCGGCACTTCGGGCTGGAACTCTCCGCCCAGGACTGCTTCGGCCACCGCGACCTCGCCTCCCTCGCCGCGGCGATCGAGCGCCTGGTCCGTACCGGGGCACCCGTACCCGTGCCGCCCGGGCCGAGCGCGCCCGGAACCGGCGAACCGGCCGTCCACCCCCTCTCCACCCGCCAACTCGCCTACCTGGCGACCTGCATGGCGGACGGCAACGCCAACTGGTGCAACCTCTCCCGCGAGATCCGCGTCGAGCGGCCGGTGACCGAGGCCGAGCTGCGCGCCGCGCTGGACACCCTGGTGGCCCGGCACGACGTGCTGCGGCTCGCCCTCACCCCGCGGTGGGACGGACAGGTCCACACCGGGGCCGCCGGGGTGCGCTGCCCGCTCACCGTCCACGAGGCCGGCTCCCGCACGGTGCAGGAGGCCCGGGTCGAGGCGGTGACACCGCTGATCGACCCGACGACGGCGCCGCCGCTGCGGGCCGCCCTGGTCCCGGTCGAGGGCGGCACCTCCGTCCTCGCCGTCGCCCACCACCTGTTCCTGGACGGGCTGAGCATGGACCTGGTCGCCCGCGAACTGCGCGCGCTGCTGCTCGGCGAGCCGCTCGGCGACGCCCCGCCGCCGGACGGCTTCCGCGCCTACTGCGAGGCGACCCGCCGCCCCGTCGAGCCGTCGCCGGACGCGGAGTACTGGCGGCGGGCGCTGAAGGGCGCCGGGCAGACCGAACTGCCCGAGGAGACCGGCGCCGGCGCGCGCGACGGGATGCTGCTCTCCCGGCCGTTCGGCGTCCGGGCGGTGCGCGCCGCCCACCGGCTCGCGGCGGAGACCGGGGTCTCGGTCTTCTCGGTCGTCCTCGCCGCGTACGACCGGGCCGTCTGCCGGACCTTCGGCCTCGGCGCGCTGAACGTCGTCGTCCCGGTCCAGGCCCGCGAGGGCGTGCCGGGCACGGTGGCGGGCCTGTTCATGAGCCAGCTCGTGCTGCGCGGCGGCGGCCCCGCCCCGCTCCGGGACAGGTCCCGGGAGTACGCCCGGCAGCTGGCGGCCGGCCTCGCCCACGGCGCCTGGGAGTTCGACCAGCGCGCCGCCGAGCACGGCCTCGACGGCGGCGACCGCTTCCCGTTCTCCACCGTGCTGTTCAACCAGCACCCCAAGGCCCGCGGCCTGCGGGCCCGCGACCTCGGCTCCTGGGAGCCCCGCCCGCTGGGCCGCTCGCTGCGCTACCAGCTCCAGGGCGAACTGCAGATGTCGGCCGCCGAGATGGTGCTGACGTACTACTACCGACAGGGGATCGCCATGCGCGGAACCGACCTCACCGGCCTCGTCGACCGCCTCCACGGCCGCGTCATCGAAGCGCTCTGTCAGACCGGGGGAACCCGCTGTGCGGACTGACACGCCTTCCGACCGGGCCGGGTTCTGGACGCCCACCGCAGCCGAGGCCCGACTCCTGCTGCACCGCGCCGGCGCGACCCCGGCGTTCGTCTACAGCCGCGCCGCCCTGCGCGCCGCCGTCGACCGGGTCCGGACCGCGTCCGTCCCCGGCGCCGAGCTCTACTACTCCCTGAAGGCCAACCCGCACCCCGGCGTCGTCACCGCCCTGGCGTCCCTGGTGGACGGCTTCGACGTCTGCTCCACCGCCGAGCTGGAGACGGCGCTGAACGCCGGGATGCCCGCCGCGAAGGTGCTGTTCACCGGCCCGGCGAAGAGCCGCCCCGAGGCGGCCGCCGCGCTGGCCGCCGGGGTCGCGGTGACCGTCGAATCCCCGGGCCAGGCACGGCTGTTCGCCGAGGTGGCGGAGCTGCTCGGGGTCGCCGGCCGGGCCGTCGTACGGCTGAACACGCCCTACCCGTCCCGCGCTCCGGGCGGCGCGCCGTCCCCCAACCAGTTCGGGGTGGCGGCCGAGGACCTCGACGAGGTCGTCGGCGTCCTGCGGGGCTCCGCCCTGACGGTCGACGGCCTGCACCTGTTCTTCGGCTCCCAGTACGCCGACGCGGCCGTCGTCGACGCGGCCCGGCGGGCCGCCCTGGAGCGGGCCCGGGACGTCGAGGAGCGGTTCGGGCTGAGGCTCGGGATGGTCTCCGTCGGCGGCGGCATCGCCCTGCCGTGGTGCGACGCGGACCCGGAGGTGGACTGGGCCGGGCTCGAAGCGGCGGGCGGCGAGCCGCTGCCCTGGGGAGGCGGGGGCCGGACGGTGGTCTGCGAGTACGGCCGCTCGATCGCCGGCCCGGCCGGGGTGCTGCTCACCACCGTGCTGGACGTGAAGACCGTCGGCGACCGGCGCTACGTGGCCGTCGACGCGGGCGTGAACCACCTGTTCATCGCCGGCCGGCTGGTGGCCGGCGGCAGCCGGGGCGAGCCGCTGGTCCGGGCGGTCGGGGCGCCCCAGGACGGGGCGCCCCAGGACGCCGCGCAGCCCGGGGACGCCCCGGAGCGCGCCTGGGTGACCGGGCCGCTCTGCTCCCAACTCGACGTGCTCGCCGAGGACGTGCCGCTGCCCCCGGTGGCGGTCGGCGACACGCTGGTGTTCCTCGGCGTGGGCGCCTACGGGCCGACGTTCAGCCCCAGCGGCTTCCTCAGCCGCGACCAGGCCAGGGAGATCGTCCTCTGATGGGCGGTGCCACGACCGACGGCGTGACGGCCGTCCTGCCGCCCGAGGCCCTGAGCCCCATCCAGCGCGCCTACCTCGTCGGCGAGCAGCCGGGCATGGAACTGCGCGGGCCCGCCCGGTACTACCTGGGCTGCGACCTCGACCCGGCGCGCGTCCCCGGGCTCGGGGACCGGCTGCGCCGGCTGGTGCGCGCCAACGCCGTGCTGCGCGCCGGCGTGGCCGAGGACCTCTCGCTGCCGGTGCTGCCCGAGGCGGCCGCCGACGCGGTCGACGTCGAGGTCCGCGAGGTCACCGACGGCGGGTTCGACGCCGCCGACGCCGCCGTGCGTGAGGCCTGCACCGCGGACGGCTTCGCCTTCGGCGACGGGCCGCTGCTGCGCGTCGTCGCCGTCCGCTCCGACCGCCGGGCGCGGCTGCACCTGGTCTACGCCCTGTGGCTGATGGACGCGGCCTCGCTGGAGGTCTTCCTCGCCGCCCTGGTGTCGGACCGGGCGCCCGCCTCGTCGACCGCGGGCCCGGTGGAGTCCGGCGGCCGGGACCGCTCCGCCCGCGACCGGCGGTTCTGGAGCGAGCGCGCCGCCGCCCTGCCCGGCCCGGCGGAGCTGCCGCTGTGCCCCGACTGGCGGCGGGCCGGACCGGGCGTCGGCCACCGCGTGCTGACCGTCGACGCGGCCACCGCGCGCGCCCTCGCCGGGACGGCGCGGGAACACGGCCTGACCGCCCCGATGGTCTACCTCGCCGTCTACGGTGTCGCCCTGGGCCGTCTCGGCGGCGGCGTCCCGCACACCCTCACCGTGCTGTACTCCCGGCGCGCCGGGCGGCCGCCGGCCCCCGACGAGCTCGGCAACCACGGCACCACCATGCCGCTGGAGGTGCCGGCGGCCACCGGGCAGGGCTTCGCCGAGACCGCCCGGACGGTCCAGCGCCGCTACCTGGCCCAGGCCCTGCACGGCTCCCTCGGCGGCGCGGAGATCGCCCGGCTGGCCGACCCGGGCGGCGACCCGCGCCGGCTGCCGTACCCGTTCGCCTTCACCGCGCTGACGGCCGACGGCCGCCGCGAGGCGGACCTCGGGTTCCGCCGCCGCTGGGACGAGGTGCGGCTGCGGGTGCCCCAGGTGCTGCTCGACCACCAGGTGGTGCTGGAGGCCGACGGCAGCGTCCGGCTGGGCTTCGACTGGCGGACGGACGCCTTCGACCCCGGCTTCGTCGAGGACTTCGTCGGCCAGTACGCCGACCTGGTCGGGGAGCTCGCCAAGTCCCGCGACCACTGGGCACGGCTGCCGCACCGCACCCCGGCTCCGGTCACTGCCCTGGCTCCGGTCACCGCCCCGGCCCTAGTCACCGCCCCGGCTCCGGTCACCGCCCGGCCGCCCGCCGCCGCGGGGGACACCCTGCACGGCCGGGTGCTGCGCCGCGCCGCCGAGACGCCCGACGCCCCGGCCGTGCACGACGAGCGGGGCACCCTCGGCTACGCGGAACTGGTCGCCCGCGCGTCGGCGGCCGCGGCGGCGCTGCGCGCGGCCGGGGCCCGCCCCGGGGACAAGGCCGCCGTGCACCTGCCGCGCGGGCGCGGCCAGGTGGTCGCCGTCCTCGGCGCCCTGCTGGCCGGCTGCGTCTACGTCCCGCTGGACCACGGCGTCCCGGGCGGCCGGCTCGACAGCATCGCCCGGCGCGGCGGGGTCCGCTTCGCGTTCACCGACGGCCGGCCGGAGACGGACGAGGGCTGGGCCGGGCGCGGGGCGCGGCCCCTGGGGCTGCCGGAGCCGGGCGGGTCCGTGCTCCCTCCCGCCACGGACCGGACGCCCACGGCCTACATCATCTTCACCTCCGGCTCGACCGGAGAGCCGAAGGGCGTGGTGATCTCGCACGCCGCCGCCCTCACCACGATCGACGCCGTCAACGACGAACTCGGTGTCGGCCCCGGGGACCGCGTCCTGTCGGTCTCCTCGATCGGCTTCGACCTGTCCGTCTACGACGTCTTCGGGCCGCTGCTGCGCGGCGGCGCCGTGGTGATGCTCTCCCCGGACTCCGCCCGCGACCCCGCCGCCTGGGCCGGCCTGATCGGCCGGTACGGCGTGACGGTCTGGAACTCGGCCCCCGCGCTGGCCTCCCTGCTGGCCGAGGAGGGCGCCACCGTCCCGACCGTGCGGACCTTCATGCTCAGCGGCGACTGGATCCCGCTGACGCTCCCGGCCGCCCTGCGGCGCCTCGCGCCGGCCGCGCGGGTGATGAGCCTGGGCGGCGCGACCGAGGGCGCGATCTGGTCCATCCGGCACCTGGTCACCGAGGCCGACTGCCGCCGCCGGTCCATTCCGTACGGCCGCGCCCTGCCCGGGCAGGACATCCATGTGCTGGACCAGGAACGGCAGTTGTGCCCGGACTGGCACATCGGGGAGATCTGCATCGGCGGCGCCGGGGTGGCCGACGGCTACGCCGACGACCCGGTGCGGACGGCGGCGGCGTTCGTCGAGGACCCGGTGTTCGGGCGGCTCTACCGCACCGGCGACCGGGGCCGCCGGCACCCGGACGGGGTGGTGGAGTTCCTCGGCCGCACCGACACCCAGGTCAAGCTCAACGGGCACCGGGTGGAACTGGGCGAGGTCGAGCACCTGTTGGACCGCTCGCCGGGCATCCGCACCAGTGCCGTCTGCGTCCGGGGCGAGGGGCGGCGCAAGCACCTCGTCGGGTTCGTCACCCTCGCCGAGGACGCGCCGCGGGACTGGCGGCGGGCGGCGTACGCCGCGCTCGGCAAGGCCTTGCCGCACTACATGGTCCCGGACGCGCTGGTCGGCCTCGACGCGATCCCGCTGACCGGCAACGGCAAGGTGGACCGGCGCCGGCTCCAGGCGTTGCCGCTGCCCGAGGACGGACGCGGTCCGGAACCGGAGACGTCCGAGGGCGGCTCGGCGGGCGGCCTGGCCGGCCTGGCCGGCCAGGAGATCGCCGGCTGCTGGCGCGAGGTGCTGGGTGAACTCCCGGGCCGGCGGAGCCTCTTCGAGGCCGGCGGCAGCTCCTACGACGCGATCCGGCTGCTCTCGCTGGTGCGCTCCCGGCTCGGCCACCAGGTGTCGTTCGGCGACTTCATGGCCGATCCCACGCCGGCCGGCCTGGTCGCGCTGTGCCGCCGGGAGCGGGGCGAACACGGCTCCGGCATCTGGACGTACCGTCCGCGCGCCACCACGAGCCCGCGGCTGCGGCTGGTGCTGTTCCCGCCGGTGGGCGGCGGGGTCTCCTGCTACGCCGGGCTGATCCGGGAGCTGCCGGGGGACGTCGACGTCCATGTGGCGGGCTTCGACGCCCCGGTGCCGGTGCCGGTGCCGGTGCTGGAGTCGGTGCCGGAGTCGGAGTCCGGCCCGGCGGCCTCGCCGGCCTCGCCGGCCTCGCCGGCCTCGGTGGCCTCGGTGGCCGGGCTCGCCCGGGGCTGCCTGCGGGAGCTGCCCGCCGAGGTGCTGTCCGGCGGCGGGCCGCTGGTCTTCGCCGGGTGGTCCTTCGGCGGCGCGCTGGCCTTCGAGGCGGCCCGGGCCTGCGAGGCGCCGGTGGCCCGGGTCGTGGTGGTCGACACCCCGGTCTCCGCCGCCTCCCGGCTTCCCGGTCCGGGTGACGACGGCCTGCTGGACGGGTTCCTCCGGGACATCCGGGAGACCAGCGGGGCGGACGTCGACCGGGCGGACGTCGCCGACGACCCGACCCTGCGCACCCGGTACGAGGTGTACCGGCAGAACATCGCGGCGCTGGCCGCCTGGAGCCCGGAGCCCGCCGCGCTGCCCGTGGTGGAGTTCCGGGCCGCCGAGCGGCCGGCCGAGCCGGACGCCGGCGCCTGGGGGCGGGTGGCGCGCACCGCCGGTGCGGCGGTGCTGGCCGGCGGCCACTTCGACGTGTTCGGGCCGGACAACGCCCGGCGGGTCGCGGACGCCGTCACCGAGGACAACGGAACGGTCGGAAGGACAAGCAGGCGATGACGACGAGTGGAACAGACGTACCCGGTGCCGTCCGCGAGGAGTTCGCCTCCCGCGGCCACCGGCTGTCCCCGGAGCAGGACGACGCGGACCTGATCGGCCTCGGCGTCAACTCGGTGACGCTGATCCAGGTCCTGTCCGCGCTGGAGGACGCCTTCGGGATCGACCTCGACCTGGAGCTCCTGTTCTCGGAGCCCGTGACGGCGGCCCGGCTGGCGGCGGAGATCGAGCGCGGCACCCGGGCGTGACACCGTCGCGCGCAACACCACCGCGCGCAACACCACTGGCAGACAACCACTTTGGGAGGGGAATCGGCATGTCCGACGCAGCGAACGACGGCTACCAGCGGCTGACTCCGTCCGGCATGGGCGCGGTCATCCCCTGGAGCCCCGGCCGGCCCGTCGAGGAGCTGGCCCAGCGGACCAAGCGGGCCGCGCTGGGCAGCGGGTGCGCCCTGGTCCGCGGACTCGCCTTGGCGGAAGGGGACTTCAAGCTGCTGGTCCGCTCGCTCGGGGAGACGGTCGACCACAAGTTCGGCGAGGGCGGCGCCGACCTCCTCAAGCTCAACGCCTCGCGCGACGAGGGGAAGGTCGTCACCGGACGGGGCCCGTTGCCGATCCACACGGACGGCCTGCTGGTCGGCGAGCGCGTCGACCTGATCATCCTGTACGCCGCCGAGTTCTCCGACGCCCCGGGCTCCGGAGAGACCTACGTCAGCGACCAGCTCACCGCCTGGGCGGAGATGCCCGAGCACCTGCGCCGGGTCCTCGACGAGTACGAGATCGAGTACCTGGTCACCGAGCGCGGCTACTTCCCGACGGTCCCCGAGGACTGGTACGCCATCCCGGCGACCAGGGACTACGGCCGGGTGAGGTCGCTGAACCTGGCGACGGCCTTTCCCCCCGGCGTCACCCCGCGCTCCTGGGAGGTCAGGGTCAGGGGGATGGCCCCCGAGCTGTCCGACCGGTTCTTCACCGAGCTGGACGCCTTCCTGCGCTCCGAGCGGTACGCCTACACCCACCGCTGGCAGGTCGGGGACCTGCTGATCATCGACAACCAGCGGACCCTGCACGGCCGTACGGCCATCGGCCCGGACGGCACCCGGCTGCTGTTCCGGGGCCAGCTGACCCTGCCGGACGCGGCCTGAGCCGTGCCCGGCCGCCCGCCCCTTCCACCACCCCTGGAGTCCCCGTGCCTGGAGTCGCCATGTCTGGAGTCCCCGTGCCGCCCAAGCCCCGTCAGCCCGTTCCCGCCCTCGACGTCCCGCTGGTCGGCGGCGGCCGCTGGGTCCTCGCCGACCAGCGACCCGACCGCTTCAGCATGGTGGTCTTCTACCGGGGCGGGCACTGCCCGATGTGCCGCGCCCACGTCACCGAACTCGACGGCCTGATCGACGAGTTCGCCGCCGTCGGGGTGGACTCCGTGGTGGCGGTCAGCGGGGACGACGAGGGCCGCGCCCGGCGTGCCGTCGAGGAGTGGGGGATCAGCCGGGTGCCGGTCGGCTACGGCCTGCCGCTCGCCGCCATGCGGGAGTGGGGTCTGTACGTGTCCAAGGCCATCAAGGAGGGCCAGCCGAACGAGTTCGGCGAGCCCGGCCTGTTCCTGGTCCGTCCGGACGGCACCCTCTACGCGGCCGTGCAGACCAGCATGCCGTTCCTGCGGCCGCACCTGGACGAGGTGGTGGAGACGGTCCGCTGGATCAACGAGAACGACTACCCCGCGCGGGGCGAGCTGTGAGCGGCTCCCGCCGCGGCGCGGGCACGGGATGAGCGCGGCCCCGCGGCACGGGCACGGGACGAGCGCGGCCCTGCGGCACGGTCCGCCCGGACCGTGCCGCGCCGCGGCCGGCTCAGCTGGTGTAGTCGGCGTTGATCTTCACGTAGCCCTCGGTGAGGTCGCAGCCGTAGACGGTGAACGCGCCCTCGCCGATGCCGAGGTCCACCCGGATGACCACCTCGTCGCCCGCCAGGTACCGGGCGGCCCGCTCCAGCAGGGCGTCGCTCGGCTCCTCCGGGTGCATCGGGAGGTCGTCGAAGGAGATCCGGACGCGGGGCGGCTCGATGTCGGTCTCGTCCTCCAGCTTGCCGACGGCCATCGCGATCCGGCCCCAGTTCGGGTCGGCCCCGTGCACGGCCGTCTTCACCAGCGGCGAGTTGACCACGCTCTTGCCGACCCGCTTGGCCTGGGCGTCGTCGCGGGCCCCGGTGACCTGAACCTCGATGAGCTTGCTGGCGCCCTCGCCGTCCGAGGCGATGTCGCGGACCAGGTGCAGCGCGACGGTGTGCAGCGCCTGCTCGAACTCGGCGAGGTCGACGGGGCCGGCCAGGCCGTTGGCGAAGATCGCGGCGGTGTCGCTGGTGGAGGTGTCGGTGTCGATGCTCAGGGCGTTGAACGTCCGGTCCATCACGCGCCGGAACAGGGCGTCGAGTTCGGCGGCCGGGACGTCGGCGTCGGTGAAGAAGAAGGTCAGCAGGGTGGCCATGTTCGGCTCGATCATGCCGACGCCCTTGGCGATGCCGGTGAGGACCGCGTCGCCGACCCGCACGCTGAGGTGCTTCGGGCGGGTGTCGGTCGTCATGATGGCCGCGGCCGCCGCCGGGCAGTCCGCCTCGGGGAACGGCCAGGACAGCTCGGCGAGCCCGGCCCGGATGCTCTCCATCGGGTACGGGCGGCCGATCACGCCGGTCGAACCGATGACCAGCTCCTCGGGGTCGATGCCGACGATCTCGGCGACCCTGCGGCGGACCTCGGCGGCGTTGTCCGCGCCCTCCTTGCCGGTGGCCACGTTGGCGTTCCGGGAGAGCACGACCATGCCGCGGCTCTGCTGCCGGGGCGCCGCCTCACGGCTGAGGACGACGCTCGACCCCGCGAAGCGCGAGCGGGTGAACACGGCGGCGGAGCGGGCGGGCACCTCGGAGACGACGACCGCGAAGTCGTCCTCGACGTCCTTGAGCCCCATGTTCTTGGTCACGCTGCGAAATCCCCTGGGGGCCGTGATCGCCATGGTTCACATTCCTTCTCGGTGAATGAACATTCCGACCACCGTACATTCAAGCAACTTGGGCGGCAACGACCTTGGGCGTTTCCACCCAGCCACCGGCCATCGTGCAACGGCGCACGAAGCTTCCTGCATAAATATGCCATCTGATGGAGAGTGAGGGTCCGTGTCGCCGATTGACACCACGACAGCGACCATGACCAGCGAGGTGCTTTCCGAGGGCGTCGCCCTGGTGGAGTTCTCGCAGGCCCACGAACAGAACCCGTTCAGCAGGGCGCGGATGCGCGAGCTGACCCGGCTGCTGACCGACCTCGACGCCGACGACCGGGTCCGCTGCGTCGTCCTGTACGGCGGCCCCGGCCGGTCCTTCGGCGCCGGCGGCGACTTCCACGAGGTCTCGGAGTTCTCCGGCGGCGACGAGGTCGACGACTGGATCGACGACATCACCGACCTGTACGGCACCGTCGCGGGCATCACCAAGCCCGTCATCGCCGCCATCGACGGCTACGCGATCGGCGTCGGCCTCCAGATCGCCCTCTGCTGCGACCTCCGGATCGGCAGCTACGTCTCCAAGCTGGTGATGCCCGAGTTCCGGGTCGGCATCGCCTGCAACTTCGGCGGCTACCTGCTGGAGGCGGCGGTGGGCCGCAGCGTCATGCAGCAGATGCTCTACACCTGCGCCGAGTGGTCCGCCGGCCGCGCCCTCACGGACGGCCTCCTCCAGGAGGTCACCGACCCGGAGGAACTGCTGGACACCGCCCTCGCGCACGCCCGGCGGATCGCCTCGTACACCGCCGCCGCCGTGCAGTCCACCCGCGCCCGGGTCAACGGCCCCTTCGTGGAGGGCCTGCGCCGGGTCCGCGACGAGGGCAAGAGGTCCCACCGCACCGCGTTCTCGGCCGGCGAGGCGCAGCAGCGCATGCGCCGGATCATCGGAAAGGCGTGATCAGCGTGACCGCTCAGGCAACCCCCAGCAGCAAGTGGTGCGTCGTCACCAACGCCCCCGTCCCGGGGCTGGCCGACCTGGCCCGGCACGCCGACCTCGGCGGCCTGCACGTCCACTACCGGGGGCCCGCCGACGCCGCGCTCCCCGCGACCACGCCGTTCACCGTCGACGTGCGCACCCTGACCGTGTCCCCGGGGGGCCCGGACGGCCTGGACGGCGCCGCGTCGACCGTGCCGGGCACCGCCGCCACCGTGCTGGGCATCGAGCCGGACGCCGTCACCCTGCACGTCTCCCCGTTCAACGAGGACCCGGTCTACTACGCCGTCAACCGGCTGCGCGGCCGGTTCGCCTACTTCACCGACCTGCTGCTCGCGCCCCTCGTGCTGGCCGCCCTCGACCTGCCCGTGGTGGTCGCCGGGGGCGCCGTGGAGGGGGTGCGGCGGCTGCCCCACGGCATCCACGCCCGCACCCACCGCACCGGGGGCGTCTGGCTGACGGAGGTCCGCGACGAGCACGACCCGCTCGCCTCGTTCCGCGACCCGCGCCGCGACGACCCGCTCGCCGCCGGCGAGGCCCAGATCGAGGCGCTGACCGAGGAGATCCGCCGGATCGCCGCGGCCGCCCCCGAGGGCACCGGCTACGCCACCCTCCTCTCGGGCGGCATCGACTCCGGCACCGTCACCTACCTCGCCGCCCGGGCCGGCCTGCCCGTCACCCCGTACAGCGTGGCCACCCCCTGGGGCGACGAACTCGCCGACGCGGCCGAACTCTGCGCCGAACTGGGCATCGCCCTCCAGCCCGTCCGGCTCACCGAGGACGACATCATCGCCTCCATACCGGAGGCCGTCCGCTGGCTGGGCGTCACCGACCCGGAGGTGGTCGAAGTCGCCCTGACCGCCACCTCCGTGCAGCGCCTGGGCGCCGTCGCCCCCGAGAAGGTGCTGCTCACCGGCTACGGCAGCGACCTGATCAACGCGGGCCTCTACCGCCCCTTCGACCACCGCGACGACCTGATCGACCAGTGCCTCACCGCCGTCGACCGCACCCGCCGCAGCAACGAGCTCTCCAACCGGATGCCGCTCGCCTACGGCACCGCCACCCACCACCCCTTCTGGGCCTGGCCGGTGATGCGGGTGGCCCTGGACACGGCGCCGGAGTGCAAGGTCCGCGACGGCCGCGAGAAGCACCATCTGCGCACGGCGATGGGCACCCGGGTGCCCGAAGCCATCGCCTGGCGCAGGAAGATCGCCGTCCACCACGGCGGCGGCCTCCAGCAGGGCGTGATCCGCCGCCTGGAGAAGGACACCGGCACTCTGGACCGCGAACTCCTCTACCAGGCCTGCTTCACCGAACTCCTCGACCGCGCCGCGGAGGGCGAGCTGGACCCCGCCGACCCGTGGGCCGTCCTGGAAGCCGCCGTCCGCCGAGTCCGCTCGCGGTGACCTGCCCGGAGCAGGAAGTCTGCCCGCCCGACTTCCTGCTCCGCTCACGTCGACGGGTCACTTCGGCGGGCTGTCCAGCCAGACCGTCTCGCCCCCGGGCGTCACGGTGAGCCCGAACCGGTCGAACCCGGGGTGCCCCTGGCCGCGCCACCAGCGGTACGCGGCGGCCACCTCGTCCCACAGGCTGCGCGGGCCTGACTGCACCACCTCGTAGGACTTCCGGCCGGGCTCCCAGTCGACGGTGGCCCAGGACGTGACGGCCGTGTCGTGCAGCCACAGCGTGTACGAGCCGTCGGTGTACCGCTCGACCAGCGGGAACGCGTCCGGCACCCGGGTGCCGACGGCGAACATGGGCAGCCAACCGGCGATGTCCTCCGGGGACAGGGACGTCGACGACTTCGACCCGTCCGCCGGCCACGGCCCGGACAGGTACGCCAGACTGTCCGGCCGCTCGACCCGCTGCCGTCGCAGTCGCATGAACGCCGACGACCCGACGAACCGCCCGCTGGCCGTCCCGTCCTCGCCGACCGTGAGCCGGACCACCGCCTCCCCGCCGTACTCCGGCGCCCAGGGTGCGACGATCACGGCCCCCGGCCGCGACTGGGCCACCCACTCGTACGGCACCCGGCGCACCGAACAGGTGGCGATGACGCGATCGAACGGCGCGGCGTCGGGACAGCCCTTCGCCCCGTCGCCCACCACGAGCCGAGGCTCGCATCCGGCCCGCGCGAGCCGGATGCGTGCGGCAGCCGCGCTCTCCTCGTCGACCTCCACCGTGACGACGGCCCCCGCGCCGACGCGATTCGCCAACAGGGCGGCATTCCACCCCGTCCCCGTGCCGATCTCCAACACCCGGTGGCCGGGTCGCGGATCCAGCGCCGCGAGCATCGAGAACACCATCGTCGGCATCGAGTTGGACGAAGTCGGCGCGATGCCTCTGCCATCCCCGCTGTGCTCCCCGTCGTCCCACTGCGTGGTGAGCGGCACGTCCGAGTGGACGGCCTCCCACCACAACGCCGGATCGGCCAACCGGTGCACGGACTCACCCTGCCGCACCCCGTCCGCCCGCCCCGGCCAGATGAGGTCCGGGACGAACCAGTGGCGCGGAACAGCCTGGTAGGCCTCCTCCCACTCGGAGGTGAGGGCCCCGTTCGCGCGGAGCGCGGAGGCCAGCCGGGCCCGGCCGACCTCCGCTTCGTGCTGCTCGCTCATCCGTCAGCGGCCGTCCGCCGGCCCACGGCCGTCCGAGGAGTTCCCGCCCTCGTCACTGCCGCCGCCACCGTGCTTGTTGCCGCTGTTGGAGTCGTCCTGCTGGCCGCCACCCTTGCCGTCGCCCTGGCCGCCGCCGTGCTTGCCGCTGTCGAGCATGGGCATGTGTGTTCCCCTTCGCTTGGTGGTCAACTCGCTTGCCGAGAAGGACGCTAGGGGAGCCGGCGGTGCCGGAGCGCGCGCGATTCTCGACTATTCGAGCCGCCGGGAGCGTGGTTCGCGGAGATTCCTCAGACGTCGCCGAGAGCCCTGCGGCAGCGTGTGATGACCCGGTGGGCGTCCGCGCCGTAGACGGCGGTGTCGGCAAGGGTGTCCCACACGCGCTGGTACAACGCGACGTTGTCCGGCTGGTCGAGCCACAGCTCGGCGTGCCAGTCCTCCACGATGACGAGCCGGTCGTCGTGGATCCAGAAGCCGTTGGCGGGCGGCAACTTGAGCGACGCCTCAAACGGCACGATGCCGAGGGAAACGGTGTCCAGCCCGATCGCACCGCTCAGCCGGTCGAGTTGCGCGGCCATCACGGCGGGCGGGCACACCAGGGCGCGCAGGGCGGATTCCCCCATGACGACGTGGTACTTCTTGCCCGGTCGGTACAGGCTCTCCTGCCGCTGGATGCGGGCTCGAACGGCATCCTCTATGTCGCGCGGCGACTGGTGAAGGTCAACATAAGCGCTGAAGATGTGCCGGGCGTAGTCGGGTGTCTGGAGTATGCCGACGATCATGGCACCCTCCCACGCACGCATGACCCTTGTGCGGTCGTGTTCGGCGGTCAGCGTGTCCTGTACCGGCTTGTGTCCGGCGGCCAATTGGCGTCGCCAGGATCGGGTTCCTGACTCGAAGGCGCGTAGTCTGGCCGACAGTTCGGCCGCCGCTTGGGGCTGGCCTACACCATCGGCCCATGCTTTGAGGTCGTCATGGGTGGCCGTCTGCCGGCCGGTCTCCAGCTTGCTGACCTTGGATTGCGTCCAGCCCAGCCGGTCGGCCAGTTGCCGGCCTGTGAAACCGCCCTCGGCGCGCAGCTCACGGAGCCGCAGGCCGAGGGCGATTCTGGCTTGCTGGAAGTCGGTGCTCACATGCCGGACGGTACCCCAGCGCGGAATTCGCCGTGCGGGACGGCGTAGTGCCAGGCAGCGTCCCGCTCCTGGCAGGCGCGGGCCACCTTCACCGGGTCGGTGATCACCTCGATCTCGGTGACGTTGTCCTCGGCGTCGAAGTGCAGAAGGGCGATCACGCGCGAGTCGAACAGCCAGGCGTCCTCTGCCGGGAGGCCCAACCGATCGGCGTCGGAACGCCAGAGGTAGCGGATGTCCTCGCCGACCTTGCCGTTCCGCTCGGCGTTCTGGAGCAGGTAGCGCTGACCCATGGTGGGCGGGTTGTCCATGATCCGCACGCGCTCGAACCGCTTGCCCAGAGCCGAATGCTCGCGGCGCGTGCGGCACCACGGGTGGTCCAGGTCCCATTGGGGGTCCAACCCGGCCACGAACCGGCGGTAGTCCTCGGATTCTTCGTCGGAGCGGTACTGGCGGCGGGTCTCCAGCCGGAACGCCGTGTGCTGGCAGGTCGTGAACATCTCCTCGAACTCGTCCCAGCTGATCAGCACGCGTTCTCGGTTCACGTCTCGCGGCGCGAAGTCCGTGAGTAGCACGCGCGGCACAGTCACGAACCCTTCGCCGGGCTTGATGTCGCGGAACTGGGCGATCTCGTCGGGGTCGGTCACGAGGTCGCCCTGCACGACGACATTCCCGGTCTCCATGTCCTCGTAGAGCGTCGGGCAACCGTTGTGTCCCGAGTTGCTTCCGATGTACCGCAGTCGTCGGCTCATAGCCGCTCCCCTCACAGCCAGGTTGACTCAGAATGCCCGGAGAGCCACGCGGAGTGAGCGCGGATTCTCGAATATTCTCCTGAGGCGGCTGAGCGTCCTCGTCGATCCCAAGCTATGGTGCGGACTTCACGCCTCGGACGTGGATCACCCGGTCGGGCTCGCCCAGGTCGGCGCGGTTGATCCGGCCGCGGTCGCGGTCGATATCCTCATCTGCGGAGTGTTCTTGCAGCTCAGGTGGGGCGAGCGGCGTCTCGAAGCCCTCGCTGAGGCCTCGCCCATTGTCGGCGTACTCGTAGCGGACGGCGTAGACCCTCCCTTCGTGCAGCCACTCGCAGCGGACCAGGGGCCGCGCGAGTACTGCCTCGAACCATATGGCCGTCTGGGTCGCCGCCTCCGTGGGGTTGCCGGTCGCGGTGAAGGTGAACTCGGTCGGTGCGTCGGGGCGACTGAAGTTCTGGTTGTGGAGCTTGTCCGCGCGCACGGTGGTGCCGTCATAGTGGGCTCCGATGGTCAGCACGCCTTGGTGGCGCTCCGGGTCACCGATGTCCAGATAGGCCAGCAGCTCGCCGAACCAGGTGTGGCGAGCGGGCAGCAGAACTGTGTCGAGCGGGTCCACCGACCAGAAACTCGCACGCGCAGAGAGCACAGTCGCGAACTCCTGCTGCGCGGAGGTCAGATCGTCCTTGTCGTGCTCGAACCAGGGGACTTCTTCCACAGTCGCACCTTAGCGGAGTAACCGTGTTGGCTGGCGAGAGGGAGGTTGTGGAGTCGAGCGGTTCCGGAGAGCCGGTATGCGGCTGTCCGGGAAGGAACGGAAGCATTCCCGTATCGAATGAAAGATCAAGAAGAAGTCGATAGCGCATCAAACCGGTTGTGCTGTCCGAGAGATGAAATCCATGCAGGCTCAAGGCCGTGGCCCCTCGCGCCGGAGCCGGAAGCGAGAGCCCGGGGGAGTGAGGTGGTGTTCTCGCGCGAGAAGTCGGGCGGGCCGACTTCTCGCGCATCTGGCGGCCGGGTCTGCGCAAGAGGCCATGTGGGCGGGGGAATTGCAACTTCGACAAGGCCTGCGGAGGCGGTTACCTTCACCTGGTCTTCGGCGATCGGCAACGGTCGCACAGGGATTTCCTTCAGGCTGAGCCGCCCGCCCATGACGGGGTGGCCCGGTTATGCCCCGAACCAGGGAGAGACGCATGCCCCATCTCGCGCTGTACACGTTCGGCGTCCTGAAGTCACCTCTCGCCGATCCCGCACCTCTCACGCGTGAACTCCACGAGAGCGGCGAGCCGATTTACCGGAAGATCAGCCGACACCCCGGGTACCTCGCTCATGCCGAAGCGGCAGAGGGCGCCCGGGGCAGCCACTTCGAGCTGGACTGGGGAGTGTGGGGCAAGTTCGCCGTACCGGCCTGGTACGACAAGGGCCGTACGGCGGACACCACCGCCCTGGCCGCGACCCTCTCGCTCTGGACCGACCTGAGTTCCGCCTTCGACGCCGTCTACACCGGTCTGCACCGGGAGGCGCTGAACAGGCGCTACGACTGGTTCGAGAGGACAGGGCAGCCGCTCCACGTGTTCTGGTGGGTCAACGAAGGCGTGATACCCACCTGGCAGGACGGGGTCTCCAGGCTGGAACACCTCCGCGAGCACGGCGCCGCACCGCACGCCTTCACGTTCCAGCACGCGTTCACTCCGGACGGAACTCCGGACAGGATCAAGGGAATCGGGCCGACGGGCGACCAGGAGCGCCGACAGGGGAGTTGAACTCCAGGCCGACAAGGCGGGGTGCCGTCCGCGCAGGAAGTCGGGCGGCCCGACTTTCTGCGCGAGGGACTGCTGGGGGTTCAGGCGTGGTGGTCGAACTCGCCGGCCTTGACGCCGTGGAGGAGCGAGGCGAGGGTGGCGGGGGTGGTGCGGAGGGTGAGGTGGCCTTCGTCGGACTCCCGGAGTTCGAGCAGGCTGTCGGCCGTGCGGATCTCCACGCACTCGTTGCCGTTGCCGCTGAAGGATGACTTCTGCCACTCGGTGTTTGCCATGTGGGGCCCTTCGGGTTTTGGTCTGCCTAGGAAGTCGGGCGGGCCGACTTCCTAGGCGGGGTTCAGGCGTGGTGGTCGAATTCACCGGCCTTGACGCCGTGGAGGAGCGAGGCGAGGGTGGCGGGGGTGGTGCGGAGGGTGAGGTGGCCTTCGTCGGACTCGCGGAGTTCGACCGAGCTGTCGGCCGTGCGGATCTCCACGCAGTTCTCGACGTTGCCGCTGAATGATGACTTCTGCCACTCGGTGCTGGTCATGTCGGGCCCTTTCACAAGTTTCGCGCGATTTTGCGAATCACGTCGCGGGAGTCATCCTCGCTCAGCGCTGATGCTTCGGTGCGCTCGAAGATGGCTCTGTAGCTGGTCAGCTCGCTGACGGCATCAAGGTATTCGGGACCGTGGGAAGACTCCCGTTCAACGGTGTCGAGTTCAGGAACCGCGCCGAACGCGTACGTGAGGTTCTCGGCAGGCCCGGGGAAGGTCTCGATGTCGAATGGCACTACTCGGATGGTCATCCACGGCAGCTCGGAGTCTTCGAGCAGGGATGCGAGCTGCTCCTTGAGGATTGGCGTGCCACCGAACCGCGTCCACAGCACGGATTCGTAGATGAAGAAGGTCAGGGGCTTTGGGTTGCGACGCAGATCGGCCTTGCGCTGCATCCTGAACTCGGTACGGGCATCCAGCTCGTGTTGAGGCAGTGGAGGGAACACGCGCCCGAAGACGGCGGAGGCGTAGTCGAGGGTCTGGCACGGGCCAGGCATGTGAGTGAGAAGCCACAGCATGAGTTCGCGGGAGGTCTTCTCAAACTCGGCGTTCTCAAGGACGCCGTCCGGGACAGTGCCTCGATACTTCTCCCACCAGCCCTTGGAGCGGTCCCGGACCATGGCCTCCAGGGCCTCGATCAAGGGCTGATTCATGCACTTGCAGGCTGCCGCGAAGGACCGGAGCCGGTCCCCGTTGACGCTGGTCTTTCCGCTCTCCATCTGCGTCACCTGGGCAGGGCTCACTCCGAGTGCGCGAGCGAGTTGGCTGCCTCCGAGGCCGGCTTGCTCGCGCATCTTCCGAAGTTCGGCACCGAGGCGGCGCTGACGAAGAGTTGGGTTCTGGCGACCAGGCATGGTGCCAGTCTGCCTTGCCGGCGCTCGACGGGGCCATCTGTCCCTCGGGAGGGGGAACTTCGGCAGAACAACCTAAAATTAAGTAGTTCCTGCGCTATGGTCGATCTCACATCGATCCGACGGATCGTCAGTAACGCTTGCTGGCAAGCACCGCAGAGCAGCCATGTCCTCTTTCACTGGCCTGGCTCACGGCGACACGTGTTCCGCCGGATCCTCCCCACCTCACGCCTCGGGAGAACTCCCATGCGTCACATCAACACCCCCACCATCGCCATCGCGCGGCAGACCCTCCACCACACCATGACCCGCATCGGCTGGCCGCCCGCCGTCATCTCCGACGCGCAGCTCGCCCTCGTCGAACTCCTGGTCAACGCCTGGCGCCACGCGGACACCCCGGCCCCACTCGTCGGCATCATCTCCGACAACGGCAACCTCCGGGTCTCCGTCACGGACCAGAGCCCGGTCCTCCCCGCCACCCCACCGCTGTCCCTCCTCGCCGAGTCCGGCCGGGGCCTCCAGCTCGTCGCCGGCCTCACCCACCGTTGGGGCGTCGACCCCCATGACCAGGCCAAATCCGTCTGGTTCGAGCTGGACGGAGCGGCCCGCCGATGACCAGCAGCCGCTTCCCGATGCTGCCGACCGATCCCCGCATCCGGAACTACACCGACGACCACATCCGCACGCTGCTCGCCGAAGTCCTGGAGCGCGGACGGAAGTACGGTCTGATCTTCCCCTCCGCCACCACCGACCAGACCATCGACGGCCGCGTCCTCGTCCGCTTCAACACCGCGCCCGCGTCGACCCTCCTCAACCTCCTCGTCCTCCTCCTCGACATCGAGCGGGACACCGCCTGACCGACGACCGACGACCGGCGACCGGCACCGCGCGGCGGGTCGCGTGCACAGGCCCGCCATGCCGGCCGGGAAGCCCGGGTCAGCCCTGGCCGCCCCGAATCCTCCGTTCCACGTTCCCCCGGATCGCCCGGGACGCCGTTCCGGCCGCCGACGCGAGGAACACGAAGTTGTACCCGATCTGGAGCACCACCACGAGCCGCGCGGTCTGCCCCGCCGGGGTGATGTCGCCGTACCCGACCGTCGCCATCGTCACCACCGTGAAGTACAGCGCGTCCAGCCGGGTCTCCAACCCGGCGAACTCCGCCTTGTGCGCGCCCAGCACGTAGTACGTCCCCGCGAAGATGGTCAGCGCCAGGAAGATGTGGAAGGCCAGCCAGACGACCGGTCGCCTGGCCGTTCCCCGCATCACCCCGATGATCTTGGCCAGCAGCAGCCAGGTCAGCCCGGCCAGTGCCACCACGAACACCGTCCAGCCCACCAGCGGCGGGCGCTCGCCCAGCCACTTCAGCGGCAGGGTGAAGTACCCGGCCATCAGCAGCGTGGAGGCGCCCAGCAGCCAGAGCCAGGCCCGCAGGTCGGCGGGCGGCGGCGGCGGGTTCTCGGACATCCCGTCCAGCCTGTTCCACGGTGGCCCCGCCTGCCCGCCCGCCTGCTCCGGTCGGCGGAGTCAGGCCAGCCCCCGCTGGATGGCCAGCACCGCGAGCCGTACCCGGTTGGGGCTGCCGGTCTTGGTCATCAGGTTGGACACATGGGTCTTCACCGCGGTCACCCCCAGGTGCATCCGCCCGGCGATCTCCGCGTTCGACAGCCCGTCCGCGAGGTGCCGCAGCACCTCGCTCTCCCGCCCGGTGAACCGCCCCGCCCCACCGCCGTACGGCCAGGTCGAAGAAGGCCGCCGCCACCCCGACCTTCACCTCCACCTCGACGGTGTGCGCCACGGCGGGCACGGTCAGCGCGCACTGCCCGGGCGCCACCGCGAGCGGCCGGCGCCCGCCGAGCGCGGCCAGCAGCAGCGCGGCCGCGGCGACGGCCCACTCCGCCGCCGTCAGCGTCTCCGGACGGCCCGCCAGCAGCAGGTACCCCAGCCCGGAGGCGATCAGCGCGGGCCGCAGCAGCCGCGCGCCCCTCCACGTCGTTCCCCACACCCCGCCGACCCCAGAAGCCCCGGGGGCCCGCGTGATCGTCCTTCAGGGCGAGACCCGGGCTCCTCCTTCAGGCCGCCCTGCTTCCTCATCCCGCCCCGGTTCGTCCAGCAGCTCCAGCACCGCCAGGACGGCGACCAGCCCGAGCGCCAGACAGAGCGTCACCAGCACCGTCGGGTGGCTCCACAGCACGAAGGCCAGCGCCGTGAGCGCGACCGCCAGCCAGCCCAGTACGGCCTTCCGGCGGTGGACGAACCGGCCGACCGGTCCGAGTCGCAGCCCGGCCCGTTCCGCCACCCGCCGCACCGCGCCCAGCCCGGCGCGCCAGCCGCCCCGGAGGGTGCGCGCCCACCGTCCGTCGCCGCTGATCCAGGCGCCGAGCGCGACCAGCAGGCCGAGCGTGACCACCACCCGGACGGCGGAGTGCAGGTAGCGCACCAGGGCGTCGTACACCGCCTGGGCGGCCGGCTGGTCCACGTCGGCCGGGAGTCCGTCCAGGTACAGGGCCCGGAACACGCTCAGCCCGATGCCCAGCAGCAGCGCCCCGCCCGCCATGCCCAGGGCCGCGGCCACGACCGCCCGGCGCCGCCGCCGGGCGAGCAGCACCCCGCCGAGCGCGCAGGCGCCGGCCAGCACCGGCACCCAGAAGCCGGCCAGGTCCAGGACCCGCAGGGTGGTGCGGACCTCGGGGAGGGCGTCGGAGTGCACCAGCGGGTAGGAGGTGTGGATCTCCGGGATCCGGGAGGCCAGCGGGATCCCCTGCTCGACCAGCGCGGCCTTCACCCGGGCGATCACCGGGGCGAGGTCGAGCAGCACGGTGTCGTCCCGCACCTCGACGGCGCCGCCGCCCTGCCCGGTCACCATCTTCTCGACCGCGCCGTGCGCGCTCCGGTTGACGTCCGTCCAGACGGCGGCGAAGGCGTCGCTGTCCACGAACCGCTCGACCTGGCCGTGGACGAACCCGGTGAGCCCCTCGTCGAGGGCCTGGCCGATGCCACCCAGGGGGGTGCCGCCGAACAGGGAGTCGACGGGGAGCTTCTTCATGATCTCGGCGGTCACCCGGTCGGTGACGGCCGTCTTGACCCGGGGGTCCCGGGCGAGCGGGGCCATCGTCGCCAGGTAGCGGTCGGTGTCGCTGATCTCGGCCCTCGCCCAGAGGGCGAGGGCGCTCAGCGGGGTGAGCACACAGGCGAGCACGATCAGCAGCGCGGCGAGGAAGGAGCGCACCCGGCGGCGGGGCGGGCCCGGCGGCTCTTGTGCCGGCCCGGCCGCCAACTGGCGGGCGAGTCGCGTCTCCTGGTCCTCGACGGCGTCCAGCCGGGCCCGCAGCTCGGCGATTTCGTCGTCCGCCCCGCCTTGACGCTCGCCAGGACGCTCGCCGGCGGGCTGGTCGGTCGGCATGCCGGGACTCCGTTCCTCCGGTGGGTGCGTACCAGGAGACAACGGATCAGATCGGACGGCCAGTCGAACGCACCGCCGGCGGAGTGGGCCGGAACAGCGGAGAGCCCCTGGTGGTTCACCAGGGGCTCTCCGGAGGAACGGGGTGACTCAGGCGGCCGTCTCGGGCCGCTTGGCGTCGGTGCCGTCGGTGGCCTTGGTCACGTTGGTCGGCGTGACGGCCGGGCGGTCGGTGCTCTGGGCGGTGCTCTGCGCGGTGCCGGCGTCCGCCGGGGTGTCGTCCTCGCGCATGGCCTTGGTCTCGGCCTTCAGGATGCGCATGGACTTGCCCAGGCCGCGGGCCATCTCCGGCAGCTTCTTCGATCCGAACAGCAGGACTACGACCGCCAGCACCACGAGAATGTGCCAGGGCTCAAGACCGTTACGCAGCATCCCTGGCCACCGGTCCCTTCTTGTCTAGAGGCATGGCGGGCGCTAGCGCCCGTGCTCGCCAGTATGCCTGGACCTGACGGCGAACGGATACACCAGCTGGGAAACGCTGGCCAAAAACCAGGTGCCGTTCGAGTGGGGCGCGAGGACGCGGTGGGGGGCCCGGTCGGGGGAAGGGGCGCTCACCTGGCCGGATGCGGGTGCCGAAGTTCACATCCGCCGCGCGCCGATGTGATCAGTAGACGAACGGCACCAGGCGCTTCGACACCCGGCGGTACTCCTCGTACTCACCGTCGAAGGCGTCCAGCAGCAGCCGTTCCTCGGCGGAGATCCGCCAGCCGTACGCGGCGAGCAGCAGCGCCGCGACCACCAGGGCGGCCGCCCAGCTGCCGGTGCCGAGCGCGTAGCCCACCCAGACCAGCAGGCTGCCGGCGTAGCCGGGGTGGCGGATCAGCCGGTACGGGCCGGTGCGGACCAGCCGCTGGGTGTCCACGGTGCGCAGGGTGCGGGTGTAGTAGCGGCCCAGGGTGCGCATGCCCCAGGCCCGCAGCGCCAGCCCGGCGACCACCGCCGCGACCCCGAACCAGCGCGCCCAGCCGGGCAGTTCGCCGATCGAGGCGCTGTCGAACAGCACCACGGCCAGGGCCGAGGCGAGGTAGCAGCCGATCAGCAGCCGGGTCGACCCGCGGTCGCGGCGGTCGGCGTGCCAGGTCCCGGCGGAGGAGTCCTCGCGCCGGCGCAGCAGCAGCTCGTAGGCGATCCAGCAGAGCAGGCCGAGGAGGGAGAGGAGGGCGGGCAGGGACATCTGGGGCTCCCGGCGGTCGGATCCGAGGGGTACGCCTCCACGGTCCGCCCACCGGGCTCCCGCCGCACCCACCCGGAGGTGGACCGACTGCTTTCCACCCCGGGGTGGAGCCGTCGGGGCCCGGGCCCGGATGGCGGAGAGCCCGGGACGGCGGAGAGCCCCCGCCCGGGTGGGCGGGGGCTCTCGATGACGCGCGGGGACCGGCCGGGCGGGGTCAGACGGCGGCGGGCGTGGACTCGGGCGCGGACTCGGGCGCGGACTCCGACTCCGACTCCGGCGCGTCCTCCGACTCGGGCGCGGGCGCGGGCGCCGGGGCGGCGGCCGGGAGGTGGCGCATCAGGCGGTAGGCCAGGGCCGCGGCACCCAGGGCGAAGATCAGGCCGACCACGGCGGCGACGTGCAGGCCGTCGGTGAAGGCGGTGCGGGCGGTCTCCAGCAGCTCGGCGCCGAGCCGGTCGGGCAGGTGGGCGGCGACGGTGACCGCGCCGCCGAGGGTGTCCTGGGCGGCCCGGGCGGTCTCGCCCTCGACGCCCGCCGGGAGGGCGCCGTCCAGCTGGTGGCGGTAGACCGCGGCGCCGGCCGCGCCGAGCAGGGCGATGCCGAGCGAGCTGCCGAGCTCGACCGCGGTCTCGGAGGTGGCGGAGGCGGAGCCGGCCTGCTCGGGCGGGGCGGCGGAGACGACCATCTCGGCGGTCATCGTCATGGTGCCGACCGTTCCGGCGGCCAGGACGCCGGCCGCGGTGAGGACGAGCGCCAGCGGGGAGTGCGCGCCGACCTGCGTCATCATCGCGAAGCCCGCCGAGCCGATCAGGAACCCGCCGGCCATCAGCACCGCCGGGCGGACCTTGCCGGCCAGCGCCGAGCTGATCCCGACGGAGGCGCCGACGCCGACGCTCGGCACCAGCGACCAGAGCGAGGCGGTCAGCGGGCTCATGCCCTTGACCAGCTGGAGGTACTGCGAGGTGAAGAGGGAGAAGCCCATCATCGCGAACATCGCGATGGTGTTGACGCTGATCGCGCCGCTGAAGGTGCGGATCCGGAACAGGCTCAGGTCGAGCAGCGGGGCGGCGGCGGTGCGCTGGCGCCACACGAAGGCGGCGGCCATCAGCAGCCCGGCCGCGATCGCGAGCCCGGGCAGCGGGCTCCAGCCCTCGACGGCGACGGTCTTGACGCCGTAGACCAGCGGCAGGATCGCGCCCAGCGAGAGCGCGGCGCCGAGCAGGTCGAAGCGGCCGGTGCGCCTGCCGGAGCGGTACTCGGGGAGCAGGAAGGGCGCGGCCAGCAGGACCAGGGCCATCACCGGGACGGCCGGCAGGAAGGCCGAGCCCCACCAGTAGTGCTCCAGCAGCAGGCCGCCGGCGACCGGGCCGAGGGTGGCCCCGGCGGTGAGGACGCCGCCCCAGAGGCCGAGCGCGAGCTGCCGCTGCTTGGCGTCGTGGAACATGTTGCGGATCAGCGCGAGGGTCGAGGGCATCAGGGTGGCCCCGGTGGCGCCGAGCACCGCGCGGGCCGCGATCAGCTGGCCGGCGTCCTGCGACCAGGCGGCCAGCAGCGAGGCGCCCGCGAAGCCGGCGGCGCCGATCATCAGCAGCCGGCGGCGGCCGATCCGGTCGCCCAGCGCGCCCATCGTGAGCAGCAGCCCGGCCAGCAGGAACGAGTACATGTCCAGGATCCACAGCTGCTGGGTGCCGCTCGGCGCCAGCGTGGCGGAGATGTACGGGACGGCGAAGAAGAGCACGCCCATGTCCATGGTGAGGACGAGGGTCGGGAGCAGGAGGACGGCCAGGCCGATCCATTCACGACGGCCCGCGCGGCCGGTGGTTGCGGTCATGGGGAAGACGGTACGGGTGTGTCAGACGCTTGTCTAGTACAGATGTGCAAGACGGACGTTCGAGACGTTCGTCCAGTAGTTCCGTAGGATCGGGGCATGGGAAACCGCGAAGACCTGATGGCCGGTGCCAAGCGCTGCCTGTACGAGAAGGGCTACGGGCGCACCACCGCCCGCGACATCGCCACCGCCTCCGGCGTCAGCCTGGCCGCGATCGGCTACCACTTCGGCTCGAAGGACGCGCTGCTCAACGCCGCGATGATCGAGGCGATCGGGGACATGGGCGAGGCCATGGGCGAGGTGGTGATCGCCGCCAACCAGGTGTCGGACGACCCGGCGGCGCGCTTCGCGGCCGTCTGGGACGGCCTGCGGGACGTCTTCGTCAAGCACCGGGGGCTCTGGGCGGCCCAGTTCGAGGCACTCGCCCTGGCCGGGCACGCCCCCGAACTGGCGGACGCCTTCGCGGGGGCGCAGAAGGACGGCCGGCTCGGCCTGGCCGCGGTGTTCCGCGGGCTGCCGGAGGTGCCGGAGACCGAGGAGAACATCGCCCGCGGGGCCTTCTACCAGGCGCTGCTGACCGGCTACTGCGCCCAGTGGCTGGCCGCGCCCGAACTCACCCCCAGCGGACAGGACTTCCTGCGCGGGCTGCGGCTGGTCGGCGAAGGCGTGTTCGACTCGGCTTAGTCCAGGGGCGGTTCACGCCGTGACGGCGGTCAGCAGCACCACCGAGTCGACGTGCGCCAGCAGCCCGTGCCGCTCCTGCGGGACGGGCTCCAGCCGTCCGGCCGGGAGTTCCAGCCGCCGTCCGGCGATGGTCAGCGAGACCCGGCCGCGCAGCACCTGGACACTGCCCGCGGTGGGCGGGTTGTGCTCGTCCAGCGCGGTGCCCGCGGTCAGCGCGATCACGGTCTGCCGCAGGATCCCGTCGTGCAGGACCAGATGGGCGCTGCGCCCGTGCGGGCTCTCGGCCGCCCGGGCGGCGTGCTCCACGGCGAGCTGTTCGAGATCGGGCACCGCGCGCCTCCTCCTCGCTCCGGGGGCGCTCCGGGAGCGCTCCGTGTGCCCAGGGTCGCGGACGCGGCGGCGCCCCGCACCCGGAGCAACCTGGAGCAGTCCGGGGTGCGGCCCCCGCCGACTGCCCGCATCGTGGAGGCATGGCGACCAACCAGAGAGTCTTCAGCGGGTTCCAGGTCAACCGCGCGGTGCTGACCGGCGGCGCGCTGCTCACCGCGATCGGCACCGTGCTCAGCGCGGCCGGGGCCACGATGGTCTGCGTGGCGCTGGTCACCGCGGGCCGCAGCTGGGTGCGCGGCCTGGAGACCGCGCCGACCGCCCTCGCCCAACGGGCCCTGCGCGAGGCGCGGGTGGCGTCCACGGCCGGCTGGGAGGCCTGGCGGGCCGAGCACGGATCGCCCAACTGAGCCTCCGGGCCCGCCAGTCGACGACCCGGCGGGACCGAACGCCCCGGCGGGACCGAACGCCCGGTGGCCCGAACGCCCCTACAGTCCGAGCGACTTGGCGATGATGCTGCGCATGACCTCGCTGGTGCCGCCGTAGATCCGGAACACCCGGTTGTCGGTGTAGAGCCGGGCGATCGGGTACTCCAGGATGTAGCCGTAACCACCGTGCAGCTGGAGGCACTTGTCGATCACGGTGGAGGCCGACTCGGTGCAGAACAGCTTCGTCGCGGCCGCGTCCGCGACGGTCAGCTCGCCCTTCTGGTACAGCTCCAGCGCCCGGTCCACCATCGACTGCTGCGCCACCACCTGGGCCTCGCAGTCGGCCAGGCTGAACTTGGTGTTCTGGAACTCGGCCACGGCCTTGCCGAACACCTTGCGGTCCTTGACGTACCGCACCGCGAACCGCACCGCCGCCGCGGCCGCCGCGTACGCGCCGACGGCGATCGCCAGCCGCTCCTGCACCAGGTTGTGGGTCAGGTAGGAGAAGGCCCGGCCCTCCTCGCCGAGCAGGTTCTCCACCGGCACCCGGACGTCGCTGAACGCCAACTCGGCGGTGTCCGAGGTGCGCAGGCCGATCTTCTGGAGCTTGCGGCCGACGGTGTAGCCCTCGGAGGCGGTGTCCACGCAGAGGATGGACAGTCCGGCCCGGCGGTTCTCCGGGTCGTGCGGGGCGGTGCGGCAGACCACCAGGACGAGGTCGGCGAGCACGCCGCCGGTGATGAAGGTCTTGGCGCCGTTCAGGACGTAGTGGGTGCCGTCCTCGGAGAGCCGGGCGGTGGTGGTGATGCCCGCGAGGTCGGAGCCGGCGCCGGGCTCGGTCATCGCGATCGCGGTCATGATGTCGCCGGAGACGAAGCCGGGCAGCCAGCGCCGCTTCTGCTCCTCGTTCGCGTACTCCAGCAGGTACGGCAGGACCAGGCCGGTGTGCACACCGGAGGAGCCGAAGCTCACGCCCGCCCGGGCGGTCTCCTCGGCGATCACCGCCTGGTACTTGAACCCGCTCTCGCCCGCGCCGCCGTACTCCTCCGGCACCTCGATGCCGTAGACGCCGAGCGCGCCGAGCTGCCGGTAGAAGTCGCGCGGCGGGTGGCCCTCGGCCTCCCAGCTCTCGTAGACCGGGACGACCTCGTTGGCGATGAAGTCCCGGATGGTCTCCCGGAAGGCCTCGTGGTCCTCGGTGAACACGGTGCGGCGCACGGCGGGCTCCCTTCGACGGCTCCGGCCGGGACGGCCGGCCGGGGCGGAACGTGCCTGGTGATGGCTCCACAAGTTAATCGGGAGTAGCTTCGGCTGTCCATGCTCGCCGAGGGCCCGCGCTCCGCCCGCGCTCCCGCCCGGTCAGTGGAACTGGACGCCGATGTCGCCCTGGCCCTGGAAGGCGCCGGCGTTCCCGGTGTTGCCGACGGCCGCGAGTCCGTTGTGCTGGTTGCTCGCGCCCGAACCGGTGGCCGTCTGCTGGGTGTTGACCACGTTGCCGTGCACGGGGCCGAGGACGTTGCCGGAGCCGGCGTTGTCCACCGCGCTGCCGGTGGCGGGGGCGGCCGTCCCGGAGCCGGCGGTCGTACCGGCACCGGAACCTGAGCCGGAACCAGCACCTGAGCCGGCACCGGTGCCGGCGTGCGCGGTGGCGGCGCCGAGGCCGACCAGGAGGAACGCCCCGAGGGCGGTGACGGCTGCGGCTGCGCGATGACGGGACACGCTGGTCTCCCTGGCTGGGCGTGGGAATGGTGGCGGCGCCCGGAGCGGCCGCTCCGGAGGGCCGTGGCCTGACGGCGCCCGCCCAGCATTCACCGGCGATGTGGACGAACTCCACCGAACGGGTGGCAATTCGCCCGATGGTGGAGACCGGGTCGATTTCGAGTTGACGGCATTCCGTCATTTCCCCAGGAAGTCGCCCTGGGGTAGGCAATAAGAGGAAAGAAATGGTCGCCCGATTGTCGCACTGGCACACTGAGGACCCATGTCTGAAGGTGTCCCGCCCGAGCCCATTCCCGCCGAGGAGCTGCGGACGACCGAGGTCGATCTCGGCGGCCTGGTGAACGTCCTCGCCACCCACCTCTACTCCACCCCGCTGGTCGCCCTGCGCGAACTGGTCCAGAACGCGCACGACTCGCACACCCGCCGGCTCCTGGAGGACCCGGACGGCGACCACCGCCCGCAGATCCGGGTGCGCGCCGACGCCGTCCGCCGGACCGTCGCCATCGAGGACACCGGGGCCGGCCTCACCGAACCCGAGATCCACTCCTACCTGGCCACCGTCGGCACCGGCTACACCCGGATGCTGCGCGAACTGACCGGCAACCAGGAGCTGATCGGGGCCTTCGGCCTGGGCTTCCTCTCCGCCTTCTCGGTCGCCGACGAGGTCACCGTCACCACCACCTCGCACCGCGAGCCGCACCTCGGCCACCGCTACCGCAGCCGCGGCGGCGAGCAGTACCGGGTCGAGCCGGTGCCCGCCCGGCCCGCCCCGGGCACGGTGGTCGAGCTGGCGCTCAAGACCGAGCACGGCCACCTCGCCGACGAGGACGTGCTGCGCGACGTGCTCGGCCGGTACTGCGTGCTGCTGCCGATCCCGGTCTTCGTCGGCGAGGACGAGCGGCCGGTCAACTCCGTCGAGGTGCCCTGGCGGCAGGCCGACCCGTCGCCCACCGCCACCCCCGGCAGGGACGCGTCGCGCCGCCCCTCCGACGGCGACCGGTACGACGCCCGGATGCGCTTCGCCACCGCCTTCGGCCGCCGCTTCGAGCCGCTCACCGCCTTCCCGGTCCAGCCGGTCGAGGGCGCCACCGACGCGGTCGGCCTGCTCTGGGTCCAGGACGGCGGCACCTACGGCAGCAGCGACAACCGCGACCTCGCCGTGTACCTGCGCGGCATGCTGCTCGCCGAGGACGCCCGCGACCTGCTGCCCGGCTGGGCCGGGTTCATCGGCGGCGTGGTCGAGTCAGGCCGGCTCACCCCCACCGCCAGCCGCGAGGACCTCCAGCGCGACGAGCACTACCGCGCGCTCCAGCGGGCCCTCACCGACGCCATCGTCGAGGGCCTGTACGAGACCGCCCGGCTGCGGCCCGCCGCCTGGCGCCGCGTCCTCACCCGGCACGGCCAGGACCTGCTCGGCGCCGCGCTCTGCGACGAGCGGCTGTTCACCCTGCTCGCCGACGACGTCCCGGTGCCCACCTCCCAGGGCGACCTCACGGCCGGTGCGCTGCGCGCGGCCGGCGGGGGAGCGGTGCACGTCGCGCTGGGCAGCGGCGGCGGCTTCGAGGAGATGCTGTACCGGGCGATGCGGGTGCCGATCGCGCGCGGCGACCGCTACGCCGTCCTGCCGTTCCTGCGCCGCTACGCCCAGCTGCGCGGCTGCCGGCTGGTCGAACTGGGCAGCGAGCAGGGCAACCGCGAGCTGTTCCGCGACCCGGAGCGCCCGCTGCCGGAGCACGAGTCCGCCTGGCTGGCCGGCGCCCTCGCCGACCGGGGCGAGCAGCTCGTGCCGGCCCGCTTCGACCCGCCCGGCCTGCCGCTGGTGCTGGTGCCGGACCGCGAGGCCGAGCTGAAGGCCCGGATCGAGGACGACCAGGCGGACGCCCGGATCCCCTCCGCCGCCCTGCGGCTGGCCCGGGCCTTCACCGCCCGCACCGACGGCGAGGTCCGGGCCCGGCTCTACCTCAACCTGGCCAGCCCGGCGGTCCAGGACCTGCTCACCGCCTACCGGGCCGGCCACACCGGCAGCGCGACCGCGGCCGGGCTGCTCCGCTCGCTCAAGGTGATCATGGCCGCGGCCTCGGCCGGTCCCTCCGAGGGCGACCTGACCGCCGCGCTGGCCGGCATCGGCACCGCGGTCTCCGCCCTGACCGCCGCCGTGCCGGCCGGCCTGCCGGACGTCCCGGACAGCCCCGGCGCCCTCTCGGAGGAGGCGTGACGGACGGATTGTCAGTGGGGTGCGGTAGACAACTCATCAGTACGACGCAGGGGGAACGGGAATGACCACCGACATCTGGGCCTGGGTGCGGGACGCCCACCGGCAGCTGGCCGAGGCCGGTCACCACCGGCTGGCCGACGCCATCGTGGAGCTGCCCGGGCACGCCACCCAGGGGCGCAACGAGCAGCTGGACGCGCTCTACCCGGAGGCGGTGGCCGCCGCCCGGTCGCTCGGCCTGCCCTGGGTCGAGGTCTACCTGCGGCACTGGCGGATGCAGAACCTGCTGAACAAGCGCCAGCAGGGCGAGACGGTGCTGCCCGAGGCGGTCGACCTGCTGGACTTCGCGCACCGCGAGGAGACGGCGAGCTGCCCGCAGTCCGTCTGCGTGGTGCAGGACTTCGCGATCTGCCACGCCCGGGTCGACGGGCCGGGGTACGTCGCCGAGCGCCTCGCCGTGGTCGGCGAGACGCTGGAGCGCATCGAGCCCGCCCGGGCCTGCTACGACTGCCTCTCCCGCGAGTACTCCGACGCCCTGGAGGACGACGGCCGGGCGGCCGAGGCGCTGGACTACCTGGACTCCGCGGCCAACCGGATGCGGGCGGCCGGCCAGCAGGTCTCGCTCCGCTTCCAGCAGGCCCGGGCCGGCACCTTGCACCTGCTGGGCCGGCACCAGGAGGTGCTGGAGCTGCTGGACACCGCCGAGCGGGCCGAGCAGGCGCAGGGCAGCCCGCTGGACGAGCGCGACGAGCGCTGGGGCGCCCTGCTGCGGGCCCGGGCGTTCGCCGGGCTCGGTCGCACCGAGGAGGCGCTCGCCCTGCTGCCCGAGCGGTCCGAGGCCGAGCTCCACGCCGACCTGCGCGGCGCCTGGACGCAGACGGTCGAGCTGCTGGTCGCGGCCGGCGCCTGGGAGAACGACACCGAGCTGGGCGCCGTGCTGGCCGGCTGGGTCGGCTACCTGGACGACGTCGGCGCGCACCGCCCCTGCGTGGACCTCCTGCTGACGGCGGGCCGGCTCGCGCTCGCCCGCGGCGCCCGCACGGTGGCGCTGACCCTCGCCGCGGCGGGGGAGCGCAAGCTCACCCGGCTGCGGCGCACGGACGGCGTGGCGGAGCAGGTCGCGGCCCTGCGCACGGCCGCCGAGGCGCTGCCGCGGCCCGAGCTGCCCGTCCCGCCGGGCGAGCTGGCGGCGCACCTGGCCGAGGCCCGGGTGCCCTTCGAGACCGGCGCCGACCTGCTCTCCGTCGCTCTGGACCGGTACCGGGGTGAGCAGGCCGGCGCCACCGACCTGACGGTGCTCCTGGCCACCGTGCTGGGCAGCCTCGGGCACGCCCGCGCGGCCGCCGACCTGCTGTGGCGGGGTCTGGACGCCACCCCGGGGGACGAGGAGCTGACGGGCGCGCTCGGCGAGATGCTGATCGAGGCCCGGGACGGCGAGGGGGTGCGCCGCCTCGCGGACCTGCTCTCCCTGACCGCCCCGGCCGACGGGCACTGGATACGCGCCCGCTGGGCCGGTGCCGAGGGCCGCTGGGCCGAGGCACTGGAGCAGTGCCGGGCGATCCTGGCGCTGGACGACGAGGTGCTCAACACCCGCCGCCTCGCCGCCCACGCCGCGACCGAGCTGGGCGACCACGCCACCGCGCAGCGGTACTACCTGGAACTGCTGGAGCGCGCGACCCCCCTCGGTGCCACCGCCGACGGCACCGACGAGGACGGCGGCCCCGCCGAGGGAACCGACGAGGACGGCGGCCACCGGGCGGTCCAGGTGCCCGACCTGTGGCACCTGATCACCGCGGCCACCGCCAACCGGGACTGGGCCGTGGTCCGCTCCACCGGCGCGCTGCTCGACATCGAGTTCGACGAGCCCGAGGGCCCGGTGGACGAGGGGTGGCAGCTGGTCACCATCCGCGCCACCCGTACCAACGGCACGACGGCCGACCTGCCCGCCGTCCGGACGGGCCCGGCCACCGCCCGCATCCTGCCGGTGCTCGGCGAGGACCTGACGCTCAACCACGGCGACGTGGTGGTCTTCGGCCCGGCCCTGCTGGAGAGCCCGCCCGGCGAGGACGCCCCGGAGGAGGAGCGGGAGCGCTGGCGCCCGGTCTTCGGGTTCCTGACCCTGCTCGACCCGGCCGGGTACACCACGTACTGGATCGACGGAGGCTGGCCCGGCGACGATCCCTGGGTCCGCCTGCGCGAGGACCTCGTCCAGGAGGGCTACGCGCTCTGGGCGTACAGCGGGGACCAGTACCGGATCACCGACCCGGCCGAGGACGGCGACACCCTGCCCGGGGTCTACGCCGCCCTCGGCGTCCCGCCGACCGCCTCGGCGGCCGAGGCGGACGCCCTGCTGCACCGGCTGACGGGCGACTGGCCGCACCCGCTCGCCTGGCCGGCCCTGGCCAAGGCGGCCGGCGTGGACCTCGACCGGCACGAGGAGATCGTCGAACGCTACGGGCTCTGACCGCCCCCGACCGCGAGGCCCCGACCGCGCGCCCTCGACCGCGCGCCCCGACCGTACGGCCCCCGGTCGAGTCTTTGTCAATGCTTTACCCTTCCATTGCCAAGACTCGACCTTCCGGAGTGCCCGCACCGTGACCAGCCTCGCCCTCGGCCCCTCCTGGCTCGATCCGACCACCCTGATCTCCACCTTCGGCCTGATCGGCATCCTGGCCATCGTCTTCGCCGAGTCCGGCCTGCTGATCGGCTTCTTCCTGCCCGGTGACTCGCTGCTGTTCACCACCGGTCTGCTGGTGGCCGGCGGCACCTACCTGCACCAGCCGCTCTGGCTGGTCTGCGCGCTGGTCGTGGTCGCCGCCATGGCCGGGGACCAGGTCGGCTACCTCTTCGGCCGCAAGGTCGGCCCGAGCCTCTTCCGCCGCCCCGACTCCCGGATCTTCAAGCAGGAGAACGTGGAGAAGGCCGCGGCCTTCTTCGACCGGCACGGCCCCAAGGCGATCGTGCTGGCCCGCTTCGTGCCGATCGTCCGCACCTTCACCCCGGTCGTGGCCGGCGTGAGCAGGATGAACTACCGCGGCTTCGTGGTGTTCAACCTGGTCGGCGGCGTGCTGTGGGGCGGCGGCGTCACCGTGCTCGGCTACTTCCTGGGGCAGATCCCGTTCGTCCGGGACAACATCGAGGCCATCCTGGTCGGCATCGTGCTGGTCTCGGTGGTCCCGGTGGCGATCGAACTGCTGCGGGCCCGCCGCGCCGGCCGCTCCGCCGCGGACCACCGCGCCGGGTAGGCGCTCGCCGCACCTTCCACGGGACGTCGCGTACATGTGCGTCAGGCGTCCTGATCAGGCAAGGTGTAACCCGAGATCGAACGGTGGCCGAGGGCCACCAGGGGCGGCAAGGAGCGGAAGTGCCTAAGCGGGGCCGACCGGGTGCGGGCAAGCGGGCGAGGGGAGGCCGGGCGGTACGACAGACGCGGCAGGCGCTCCCGAAGCCGGTGCACCCCGCCGACGCGCCGCCCACCGAGGGTCTGCTCGGTCACCCCGCGCCGCCGGTCGAGCCCACCACCGTCGTCCCGCTCGCCCCGCCCGTCCCGGAGACCAGGGGCCTGCTGGCCCCCGAGCCCGAGCCGGCGGCCCGCCCCGAGGCCGAGCGCCCGGTCCGCCGCCGCTCGGTGGCCGAGGACACCCTCACCCCCGAGGAGTGGCGGGCGGCCGGCTACACCCCGCCCGCCGGCATCCCGATCCCGGACCTGACCGTCGGCGCCCCCGGCGAGGCGCCCTGGCCGGACCGGATGCGCACGCTGCTGCGCACCCCGATGTCCGAGCGCCCCGCCTTCGAGCGCACCGCCCGCGAGATGCACCCCTCGTCGGCCGTCACCCGCAACGTCCCGCGCATCCTCGACCTGACGCTGCGCATCGGCGAGCTGCTGCTGGCCAGCGGCGAGGCCGCCGAGGACGTCGAGGCGGCGATGCTCGGCATCGCGCACGCCTACCGCCTGGACCGCTGCGAGCCGCAGGTCACCTTCACCCTGATCGGCATCTCGTACCAGCCCTCGCTGGTCGAGCCCCCGGTCACCGCCGACCGGGTGGTGCGCCGCCGCACCTCCGACTACACCCGGCTCGACGCGGTGTACGAGCTGGTCGCGGACATCACCGCGGAGAAGGTGTCGGTCAACGACGCCTACCGCCGGCTGGCCCTGATCCGCCGCAACCGGCACCCGTACCCGGCCTGGTTCCTCGCCCTGACCACCGGCCTGCTGGCCGGCGCGGCGACCTTCCTGGTCGGCGGGAAGGCGGACGACAAGGGCTGGCTGGTGTTCGTGAGCGCCTTCGTCGCGGCCGTCCTCGGCGACCGGCTGGCCTCGGCGCTGGCCAAGCGCCGACTGCCGGAGTTCTACCAGTTCGTGGCGGCCGCGATGCCGGCCGCCGCCTCCGGGATCATCCTCTCGCTCAACGACTGGGGCCTGCGCGGCTCGGTCGTGATCACGGGTGGACTGTTCGCCCTGCTGCCCGGGCGGGCCCTGGTCGCCGCCGTGCAGGACGGCCTGACCGGCTTCTACATCACCGCCGCGGCCCGGCTGCTGGAAGTGGTCTACCTGGTCGCGGGCATCGTGATCGGGGTGATGGTGATCCTCTACCTGGGGGTCGGCTTCGAGGCGAACCTGCGCCCCGACGAGAGCCTGGTGGGCGTCAACTACCCGCCGGTCCAGATGGCCGCCGCGATGCTGCTGACCCTGGCCTTCGCGACGCTGCTCCAGACCGACCGCCGCTCGCTGGCCCTGGTCACGGTCAACAGCGGCATCGGCTGGGCCAGCTACGGCGCGCTGGTGTACAACGCGGGCGTCAACCCGATCGCGGCGACCGGTGTGGCGGCCGGGCTGGTCGGCCTCTTCGGCCAGCTGATGGCGCGCTACCGAAACGGTTCGGCGCTGCCGTACGTGACCGCCGCGATCGGCCCGCTGATGCCCGGTTCGGCGCTCTACCTGGGGATGCTCGCCTTCGCCCAGGGGCACTCCAGCGCCGGCCTGGTGTCGGTCTTCCGGGCGGCGGCGATCGCGATGGCGCTGGCGGTCGGGGTGAACCTCGGCGGGGAGATCGCCCGGCTGTTCATGAAGCTGCCGGTCGGCGGCGAGCGCCCGTCGCTCTACCCGGCGATGCCGCGCCGGGCGGCCAAGCGCACTCGGGGGTTCTGACCGGGCGCCGGCCCGCCGCGCACGCGGGCCGCGCCGCGCAGGCTCCAGCACGCAGGACCAGGAACGAAGGTAAGACCCATGACGACCCTGCTGGACAGCTACCGCGAGCACATCGTCAACACGCACAAGCAACCGCTGTTCCTGCTGCTGGTCGGGTTCATCACCTCCTTCGTCTTCATCCGGTTCAGCGTCCGGATGATCCGCGCCCAGGTCCGCTGGTGGCCCGGCAACGTGACCCCCGGCGGCCTGCACATCCACCACATGGTCTTCGGCCTGGGCTTCCTGCTGCTCGGCGGCATCGGGGTGTTCGCCACCTACGGCGGGCAGCCGTGGATGGACTGGTTCGGGCTGGCCTTCGGCATCGGCTGCGGCCTGGTGCTGGACGAGTTCGCGCTGATCCTGCACCTGGACGACGTGTACTGGAGCGAGCAGGGCCGCAAGTCGGTGGACGCGGTGATCTTCGGCATCCTGTTCACCTCCCTGCTGCTGGTCGGGTACGTGCCGCTCGGTGTGGTGCCCGGCGAGGAGACCAGGTGGGGCCTGATCACGATCATCTCGGTGAACTCCCTGGCCTCGGTGATCACCCTGTTCAAGGGCAAGGTGTGGACCGGCCTGCTCGGGATCATGGTCCCCGGCCTGTCCTGGATCGGGGCGATCCGGCTGGCCCGGCCGAGCAGTCCGTGGGCCCGCTGGCGGTACGCCGAGCGCCCCCGCCGCCGGGCGCGCGCGCTGCGGCGCGAGCGCCTGCTGCACCGGCGCGCGGACCGGGCCCGCACCTGGCTCTTCGACCTGATCGCCGGGGCCCCCGACAAGGTGCCCGCCAACCACCCCGCCGCGCACCGGGTGGCCGAGCGGATGGCCGCCCGGGCCACCGCCCACCTGGACGCGCACGCCGCCCGGGCGCTGGCCCGTCGGCGGGCCAGGCTGGCCGACCGCCGCTCGGCCGCCGCCGCCGCCGGAGCGGAGGGGCGGCCTGCGGGCGCGGCGGACCAGGCGGCCGGGGGCGCCGGCGAGGCCCGCTCCCGCCTGGCGCAGCAGCGCCGCCGTACCGTCCGGGCCGGGCGCAGCCGGGCCGTCGCGGTCGGCCCGACCGGGCTGGAGAGCCGCCCCGAGCGGAACCCCCGGCTGCGGACGCACACCCGCCGGATCGGCCGGTAGTACGCGGGCCCGTTCGGGGGGTCCGTTCGGGGGGTCCGTTCGGGGGTTCCTGGAACCGGCGATTCATCAGATGATCTGACAGTCACTCGACCGGCGGCGCATGTTCCAGGTGTGAAGCCCGCCGGAATTGAGAACATGAGCGTCATGTGACCGTTCTGTCACGTGATGGGATGATTCATCGGACTTCCGCCTCCCCTTCTTGGTGCCACCCCCTCCCGGTGTCACCCCCTCCCGGCACCGCCGTCTGCCGGTCCGCCGAGCACCCCCCCGAGGCCGCACCGTCCGACGCCGTCCCCTCCGGACCCGTCAGAAGGGGATGTCCCGTGGCGCGCAGGCTCCTGCTGACCCTCCTGCTGTCCCTCACCGCCGTGCTCGGGCTGCTCCCCGCCGCCCGGGCCGTCCCGGCGGACCCGGCCCCGGCGGACCCCGGTTCCTCGGCGGGCCGGGCCGGCGGCGAGGAGCCGTACCCGACCACCGAGGAGATCGACCGGGCCCGCGCCGAGGCCGACGGCAAGGCGTCCTCGGTGGACGCCCTGGAGGCCGCGCTCACCGCCGCCCGGGCCGAGCTGGACCGGGCCGGGCGCGCCACCGAACGGGCCGTCGAGGCGTACAACGGCGCCCAGCTCGCGTTCGCCCGGGCCCGTACCGAGGAGGCCGCCGCCGCGCTGCGCGCCGCCGCCGCCGAGGCCGAGCGGTCGGCCGCCGCCGAGGACGCGGCCCGGCTCGCCGCCGAGACGTACCGGCAGGGCGCGGGCGCCGAGCTGTCCGCCCTCAACGCGCTGCTCGGCGCCCACGGCCCGCGCGAGGCGGGCGACCGGGTCGTCGCGATCGGCCAGGTCAGCGAGCGCACCCGGCAGATCCTGGACGCCGCCACCTCCACGGCCGCCGCCGCCCGTACCGCCTCCGCCGCCGCCCGGGCCGCCACCGGGGCGGCCGGGAAGGCCGCCGCCGAGGTCGGCGCGGCCAAGCTCCGGGCGGAGCAGCGGCTGGCCGCCCAGCAGGGCGAGGTGGCCGCCGCCGACCGGCGCCGCGAGCGGCTGCTCGCCGAGCTGGCCGTCGCCCGGGACACCACCGTCGAGCTGGAGCGTGAACGCCGCGAGGCCCTGGAGGCGATCGCCGCCCGTGAGGCCGAGGCGGCCGCCCGCGCCGCCGCCGAACAGGCCGCCCGGGAGGCCGAGGAGGCCGCCGCCAAGGCCGCGCAGGCCCTGCCGCCGCCGCCCGCCCGCCCGTGGTCGGCCGAGGGCGCGGCCGCCGCCGTCGCCTTCGCCAAGTCCAAGATCGGCCTGCCCTACGTCTGGGGCGGCGAGGGTCCGGGCGGCTACGACTGCTCCGGGCTGACCATGATGGCCTGGCGCGAGGGCGGCCGGCGGCTCAACCACTTCGCCGCCGACCAGTACGCCGAGAGCACCCCGGTCGGCTACCGCGACCTGCGCCCCGGCGACCTGGTCTTCTGGAGCGACACCGGGCGCGCCGCCGACATCTTCCACGTCGGGCTGTACATCGGCGACGACCAGATGGTCGAGGCGCCGCGGGCCGGCAAGCCGATCAAGCAGGCCAGTCTCTGGATCATGGGCACGCCGAACTTCTACGCCCGGCCGTGAGGACCGGTGGCTGTCCGTCCCGAAGTTCGATCACCGTAGAAATCCCGCTTGTTGGCGCTACCTCAGGTCGGTAATCTGACGCGGCCATTAAGGCGATCATCAGACTTTCAGACCTAGAGGGTGTTGGTGTCCCACCGCCGTCTCATCGCGACCGCCGCGTCCATCGCCGCCGGATTCGCCTTCCTGCCGAGCCAGGCGTTCGCCGCCGGCCCGGCCCAGCCCGCCGTACCGCCCGCCGTGGAGGCCCCGGCCCTCACCGGGACCGGGCCGTCCACGCCCAGGACCTTCACCAGCCCGGCGGACAAGTCCTACCGGGTGCAGGACCGGCCCGCCCCACAGGCCGCGGCCGCCCCGAAGGCCGCGGCCGCCCCGCGCGCCGCCGGCCGGACGATCTACGCCATCACCGCCTCGACCTGCACCACCGACACCGGCACCGGCGCCCAGGCCACGCCGTTCTGCAGCCTCCAGCACGCCGTCGACGCGGCCGCGCCCGGCGACACCGTCAAGGTGTCCGGCAAGATCGAGTACGGGAACCCGGCCCAGTCCAGGGAATCGGTGGTCGTCCGGACCTCCGGGCTGACCATCGTCGGCGGCGACAACACCCCGCAGGTCGTCACCGCGGGCAACCAGCCCACGCTGACCCTGGACGGCGTCAGCGACGTGACGATCAGCCACCTCTACCTGAGCGCCAACGTCACCTCGGGCACCGTGGCGGTCAAGGGCTCCAGCCGGATCACCCTCGACTCCAACCACGTCTCGGCCGGCAGCGCCGCCAGCGTCGGCATCGCCATCGACGGCGCCTCCAGCGCGGTCGCGGTGACCCGCACCCACGTGTCGCCCGACATCATGGTCGCCGGCACGGCCATCACCGTCGACGCCGGTGCGCGGGACGTCACCCTGGCCGGAAACCTGCTGGCCTCCTCCGGCATCGCCGCCACCGGGGTGCAGGGGCTGAAGGTCACCGGCAACTCCATCCAGCGCGGCTGCCGCCCGGCAGTCGCCGTGGACGGCGCCGCCACGGCGGTGTCGATCCAGAACAACCTGCTGGTGGAGTCCACCACCGCGGCCGCCTGCGACTCCGGCGCGCCGGCCGTGACGGTGGCCGCCGAGTCGGCCGCGGGGACCACCACCGACTACAACGACTTCTACTCCGCCGTCGCCAACGGCGCCGGGCCCTACCGCTGGGCCGGCACCGCGTACCCGACGCTCGCCGCGTTCCGGGCCGCCACGCCCCAGGGCGCCCACGACACCGTCGAGGCGGTGGCCCCGTCGACGGTCGGCAGCGGCTACGAGTACGGCGTGGCCTACGCGCTGCAGCCCGGCTCCACCGCGATCGGCGCGGCCAACCCGAACGCCCCCGGCGCGCTGACCACGGACTTCTTCGGCAACGGCCCGATGACCGACCGGGGCGCGGTGAAGTACCTGAGCACCAACCCCGGCATGGCCATGGCCCTCACCGCGCGGAACACCAGCGCGTACGGCGTCACGCTGTCCGTGGACGTGACCAGCAAGCCGGTGGCCCAGGACCTGTACGTCACCTGGGGCGACGGCGCCACGGACATCGTGAACTTCGCCGGCGACAAGCCGGTGAAGTCGACGCTGGTCCACCGCTACCAGCAGCTGGGCGACTACACCGTCACCGCCACCGACTACGACCGCAGCGGGAACACCGCCCGCAACACGGTGAACGTCAGCACCCTCGGCTCGCGGTACACCCCCTACGGGCCCAAGCGGCTGCTGGACACCCGCGACGGCACCGGCGCGACCGTCGCCAAGATCCCGGCCGGCGGCACCGCACGGGTGAAGGTCGGCGGCAGCGGCGGCATCCCCACCGGCGTCACCGCGGCCGTCCTGAACGTGACCGTCACCAACCCGGCGACGGCGGGCCACATCGACGCCTACCCGGAGGGCGGCACCCGGCCGGCCACCTCCAACGTCAACTACCAGGCCTGGCAGACCGTCCCGAACCTGGTGACGGTGCCGGTCGGCGCGAACGGCTACGTCGACCTGTACAACGGCGGCTGGGGCGCGGTGGACCTGATCGCCGACATCACCGGCTACTTCACCCAGTCCAACACCAACGGCTACTTCGAGGTCGGGTCGCGGCGCCTGGTCGACACCCGGGACGGCACCGGCGCGCCGCGCGGCCAGGTCGGCGCCTACCGCTCCATCCCGGTGCAGATCGCCGACTCGGCCCCCGGCATCCCCTACTCCGGCGTCAACGCGGTCGCGCTGAACATCACCGTCACCGACCCGCGCAGCGACGGCCACCTGACGGTGTACCCGAGCGGACAGGCGCTGCCCACCGCCTCGAACGTCAACTTCACCGCCGGGCAGACCGTGGCCAACGCGGTCGTCGTCCCGGTCGGCGCGGACGGCAGGATCCAGGTGTACAACGGCGCCTGGGCCCCGGCCGACGTGATCGTCGACGTGGTCGGCTACTACGGCTCGTACGGCGGGTCCGCCTACATGCCGGTCGAGCCGGAGCGGCTGCTGGACACCCGCGACGCGTCGACCTGGCGCGGCGGTCCGCTGGGCGGCCGCTACTACGTCCCGCTGCACCTGACCAACCGCGACGACATCCGGGCGTTCGTCTTCAACGCCACCGTCACCAACACCCGCGACGCCGGGCACCTGTCGATCGGCGGGGACGGGAACACCTGGGAGGCCTACCAGAACGGGACGGCGTACCCGCAGACGGCGCCGAACGTCTCGACGCTCAACTGGCGTCGTGGCGAGACGGTTCCGAACATGGCCCAGGCGGTGCCGGCCCACGGCATCGTCGACTTCTTCAACGAGAGCGACGGGCCGCTCGACCTGGTCGTGGACGTCTTCGGCTACTACCAGAACGGCTGATCCGGTTGTGCCGAGGTCCCCGGGGCGGCGTTCCGCCCCGGGGACCTCCGCGTTGATCGCGGCCTGTTCGGCGCCCGCCGGTCAGCGCCCGCTACCGGTTGCTCATGGCGTCCAGCGCCGCACGGCTCGCACGCAGCCGCACGAAGGCCCAGCCCCAGAGCGCTGCGAGCGGCAGGGCCACCAGGACCGCCGCGACCGCGCCGCCGATCCGGCCGATCGCCTCGGAGTCGCAGACCTCCTGCAGGTGGAAGCTCTTCGGCTGGTAGAAGGCCGGCGCGTCACAGGTCCCGTTGCCCGGGACGAAGACCTGCCAGAGCGCGAAGAGCCAGACGGCGACGGTCAGCCCGCCGACGAGCTTCGCGGCCAGGGACCAGCCCTCGACGTCCTTCAGCTGCCGGGAGTACTCGGTCTCCATGGTTCCCCCCAAAACGGAATCGTCCGTACCTGAACCGGCACGAGGATGCCAGCCCGCGCCGCCGGACGCCAATGTCAGTGGGCCGCGCTAGCGTGGCCGCCCGGACCGGCACCGAGGAGGAACCGTGCGGCTGAGGGATGTTCGGGCGGGGGACGTCGAGGCGTACGTCCGGATGCGCTGCGACCCGGTGATGATGGCCGAGCTGGGCGGGCCGCTGCCCCAGGCGGCGGTGGAGGCGCGGCTGCGCAAGGACGTGGCCGAGGTGGCCGCCGACAGCTCCTGGATCAGGATGATCGTGCCGGACGGCGCGGACGGCGCCGACGGCGACGAGGCGGCGGGCACGATCACGCTCTGGTCGGACGAGGAGGACGGCGAGACGGTCTCCGAGATCGGCTGGATGGTGCTGCCCGAGCACCAGGGGCGCGGCCTCGCCAAGGCGGCCGTCCGCCTGGTGCTGGACGCCGCCGCCGAGGACGGCCGCTGGGGCGAGGTGCACGCCAACCCGGGGGTCACCAACGGGCCGTCCAACGGGATCTGCCGGGCGCTGGGCTTCCGGCTGCTCGGCGACCGGGACCTGGACTTCTCCGACCGCGTCCTGCACGTCAACCACTGGGTGGTGACGCCGGGCGAGCACCACGGGTCGGGCACGGAATAAATCGGATGCCACTTCCCAACGGCCGCCGTACGGTGGCCCCATGGGCAACAGCATCGATCACACGACCGTCGACACCGTGAGCGGCATCCAGGTGCGGGCCGTCTCGGCGGACGAGGTGGCGGAGTGGAGCCGGGCGCTCAACTTCGGCTTCCTGCGCCCCGATGTGGGCCCCGCGTCGGAGCTGCTCCACCGACTGTTCGAGCCGGGCCGGATGCTGGCCGGATTCGACGGCGAGCGCCAGATCGCCACCTTCCGCAGCTTCGACGCCGAGCTGACCGTCCCCGGCGGGGCCGTCGTGCCGGCCGATGCCATCACCAACGTCACGGTGAGCGCCACCCACCGCCGCCGCGGCCTGCTCAGCGCGATGATGCGCCGGGACCTCGCGGCCGCCGCCGGGCGCGGCAGCGCGGTCGCCATCCTGCTCGCCGCCGAGTACAACATCTACGGCCGGTTCGGCTTCGGCCCGGCCACCCGGGGCGGCGGCTGGAACATCGACCTGCGCCGTAGCCGGGGCCTGCGCGACGGCCTGCCGGGCGTCCCCGGCGGCCGGATCGACTTCGTGACCATGGCGGAACTGCGCGAGCTGGGCGCCGACCTGTACGAGCGCTGGCGGCGCACCCAGCCAGGCGCGATCAACCGCAGCCCGGTCCGGTGGGAGCGCAACGTCGGGAAGATTCCGGTACCGGGCGACGAGTTCAAGGAACCGTTCGCCGCCGTCCACCGGGACGCCGACGGCACGGTCACCGGCCTGGTGACCTACCGGATCACCAACAAGTGGGACCACGCCTACCCCGACTGCACGCTCACCGTGGACGAGTTCATCGCCCTCGACCTGCCCACCGCCGTCGAACTCTGGCGCCTGGTCCTGTCGGTCGACTGGGTGGCCCGGGTCGACGTGCGCAAGCTCGGCCCGAGCGACCCGCTGCCGCTGCTGCTCCAGGACCCGCGCGCGGCCACCCCGCACGAGGACAACTCCGACATGCTGTGGCTCCGGGTGCTCGACGTCGAGGCCGCCTTCGCCGCCCGGACGTACGGCGCCCCCGGCCGGGTGGTGCTGGAGATCGACGACAAGCTCGGCTACGCGTCAGGCCGTTGGGCCCTGGAGGCGGCCCAGGACGGCACCGGCCGCTGCGTCCGCACCACCGACGACGCCGACATCGCCCTCGACGCCTCACAGTTGGGCTCCCTCTACCTGGGCGCCGAGACGGCGTCGAAGCTCGCCTCGGCCGCCCTCCTCACCGAACTCCGCCCCGGCGCGGCAGCCGCGGCCGACCTGCTGCTCCGCACCCCGGTCCAGGCCTGGACCCCGACGGAGTTCTGAGCCGATCCGGATAGCGGAAGGCCGGCCCGCCGCAAGCGCGGGCC
>NZ_JBHTWX010000067.1:0-49384 GCF_042792155.1 Kitasatospora sp. NPDC056651
CCGCTCCACACCGCCCCCCCCCGCCCGCCGCCGGGGTGGCAACCCCCCCCCGCGCGTCTACGTGATCTACTCACCGTCTGAAACCAAGCGGTGTTGCGACGACCCCTTGAACCCAAGGGGTGGGCGAGGGCCTTCGCGTGTTTTCAGTGCTGCTCGTCGTGGCCCTCGGGGCGGGGCATCCTGAGGGTCACGACGACGCCGAGGGCCACGGTGGCGATCGCGAGGGCGAGGAGGGCGAGGAGGGCCGCGCCGACGAAGAACCTCACCGGTGCCACGCCTCGTCGTCGTCGTCCAGGTCGCGGAGCAGGTGAAGGAGGTTGAGCAGCGTGCTCACCGGAGCGTTCCCGAAGTCGATCAGGACACGTCCGTCGATGGTGGTCTCGCCCGGCGAGGCGGACCCCCAGAGGAGCCCGTGCGGCAGGCCGCGCCGGTGCAACTCGCCTAGGAGGGCCATGAGGTGGGGCTTGGTGTAGTCGCGCATCCGGGGGTCCTCCGGCAGGACGGGGTCGCGGGTCACGCGTGGGAGTCCAGCTCGTACCAGATGGTTTTGCCGCGCTTCTGCGGGTCGACGCCCCAGCGGTGGGTGAGCCCGGCGACGAGCTGGAGGCCCCGGCCGGACTCGGCGGAGTCGGTGGGGGTTCGCTGCTGGGGGAGGGCGTCGCTCTCGTCGGAGACGGTGACCCGGAGGGTGCGGCCGAGGACGGAGAACCAGACGACGGGCGCGGGGGTGTCGCCGTGCCGCCAGGCGTTGACGACGAGCTCCATCAGGGCGAGTTCGGCGTTGAAGATGGTGTCGCCGTCCCAGCCGCCGCTGTGGGTCATGGCGTCCCGCAGGGCCTGGCGGGAGAGGGTGAGCGAGGGGGTGTTACGGGTGCACACGGGAACCTCCGTGAGGCTGTGGTGTGGGGAGGGGGGATGACGGTCGTCGCCGTGAGCCAGGCCGGGGCGGCGGTTGCTCTTCGGTGCGCGGGCAGCAGGCGCCTACTGCCGTGGATGCAGGCATTACTGACGATCCGTCGGATCGATCTGAGAATGACGATAGCCCAAGATGAGATCAAGTTTTACCCCAAGCTCAGATCTTCCCTCTATCGTGGTACTGGCCGCCCCAGATGGACCGACCGGCAAGACGCGCGGCAGACTGGGGGCGACCCACCCCGGAAGGAAGTCATGGCTCCACGCGCAAACCCGACGCTCCGTCAGCGACGGCTCGGTGCAGAGCTGCGAAGGATGCGTGAGCAGGCCAGCTTCGGTGGCAGCGAGCTCGGCCGCCTCGTCGGTATGAGCCCAGCGCAGGTGACGCAGATGGAGGCCGGAAGAATCGGCATCAGCGTGGAGCGGTTGCACACGATCGCCACGACATGCATGTGCTCCAACCAGCCGCTGATCGACGCGCTCGCCGACATCATCACCGAGCGAGGCAAGCCCGGATGGTGGGAGGAGTATCGGGAGACTCTGGCAGCAGACTTCCTCGACGTCGCCGAACTGGAGGGTCACGCTCGGAGGCTCTCGACCTACGGGACCACCTTCGTGCCTGGCCTACTCCAAGTCGGCGCCTACACGGCAGCGTTGTTCGCTCAGGCCTACCCGCCACCGCTGCGTCACGAGGTCGATCTCAAGACGGCCTTTCGCATGCAGCGACAGCGCATCGTCCGATCCGGAGCGACGCCGTATACGGCCTTCATCCACGAGGCTGCCCTGCGCATGCAGTTCAGTGATCCGAAGGTCAACATCGAACAGATCGAGGCACTCCTCGCCGACTCGGAACAGCCCAGCATCTCGGTCCGAGTCGTACCGTTCGCCTCCGGTGCTGTCCCGAGCCCGTGCGAGAACTTCATCTATGCCGAAGGGCCCATAACGGACCTCGACGCCGCGCAGATGGACACAGGCCATGGCGGCCAGCTCTTCGACAGCCCCGCCCACCTCACGAGGTTCCGCGCTCTCCTTGCCATGATGGACTCCACGGCACTCTCCGAGGAGAAGTCACGTGACCTCCTGCAGTCGATCAAGGAAGAAATGGCAGGCCAGCATGTCTAGCTCCGCGTGGCAGAAGTCCAGCTACTCTGCCGCAAGCGACAACTGCGTCGAGGTGCGGTCCATCGACGGTTTGGTCGAAGTACGCGAGTCCGACGAGGGCGATGTCACCGTCCGCACCACCCGCCTCAACCTCGCCGACTTCCTCCAGGGCGCCAAGGACGGCGAGTTCGACTAGCGAAGAGCCCCCGTGCCCGCCATCACGGGGGCACGGGGGCCGTCTGCCACCCAAAGGCTCAGACCTCCCGAACGCCCGCCCGCCAGACCGCCGCCGTGAGCGGCACGCCCGGGCGGTAGGCCAGGTGGACGTGCGACGGCGCGTCCAGCAGTAGCAGGTCCGCGCGGGCGCCAGGAGCGATCACCCCCACGTCCGTGCGCCGCAGCGCGTGGGCGCCGCCCGCCGTGGCCGCCCAGACGGCCTCGTCCGGCGTCATCCCCATCTCCCGCACCGCCACCGCGATACAGAACGCCATCGAACTCGTAAAACTGGAGCCCGGGTTGCAGTCCGTCGACAGCGCCACCACCGCGCCCGCGTCCAACAACCTGCGCCCGCTCGGGTACTCGGCCCGCGTCGAGAACTCCGCCCCCGGCAGCAGCGTCGCGACCGTCGCCGACCCCGCCAGCGCCGCCACGTCCTCGTCCGTCAGGTGGGTGCAGTGGTCCGCCGAGGCGGCCCCCAGCTCCACCGCCAGCTGCACGCCCGGCCCGTAGGTGAGCTGGTTGGCGTGCACGCGCGGCGTGAGGCCCTTCTCGATCCCCGCCGTCAGAACAGCCCGCGCCTGGTCCCCGTCGAAGGCGCCCTTCTCGCAGAACACGTCCACCCAACGGGCGTGCGGCGCACAGGCGTCCAGCATCTCGCCGGTGACCAGGTCCACATACGCCGCCGGGTCCTCGGCGTACTCGGGGGCGACCACGTGGGCCCCCAGGTATGTCGTCTCCGGGGTGTACCCGGCGGCGATCCGCAGCGCCCGCGCCTCGTCCTCGACCGTCAGCCCGTAGCCGGACTTGCACTCGATGGTGGTGGTGCCCTGGCGCACCGCCTCCCGGACGAACCCGGCCAGGTTGGCCTCCAGTTCGGCATCCGAAGCGGCCCGCGTAGCCGCCACCGTGGTCCGGATGCCGCCCGCCGAGTACGCCTGCCCGGACATCCGGGCGTTGAACTCGGCCGTACGGTCCCCCGCGAACACCAGGTGGGCGTGCGAGTCGACGAAGCCGGGCAGCAGGGCCCGGCCTCCGGCGTCGAAGCGCTCGTCCGCCGCCGGGGCCTGCGCGGCCGGGCCGACCCAGGCGACGGTACCGCCGTCGACCACCACGGCCGCGTCGGTGAGCAGGCCGAGCGGCCCGGCGCCCTGCCCGGGGTCGTTGGTGACCAGGCTGCCGATGCCCGTGATCAAGGTGGTCCTGGTGCTCAAGACAACGCCTTCCTGAGGAGGTTGGAAACGTCAGCTGTTCAGCGCGCCGATCGCGGAGCGCAGCGCCCCCGGCACGTCGTCCACCAGCTGGTGCACGCCGTCCCGCACCACGTGCCGCCCGCCGACGACCACGTGCCGTACGTCCGCCGCCGAGGCCGCGAAGACGGCGATCTCGGCGCCGAGCCGGGGCGGCGGTCCCGCCGTACGGACGGTGTCCAGCGCGATCACCGTGAAGTCGGCGAGCGCCCCGGCCTCGACCCGCCCGGCCTCGGGCCAGCCCAGCGAGGCGTGCCCGTCCTCGGTGCCGGCCCGCAGCAGCGCGTTCGCCGTCCAGTGGCCGCGGGTCCGGGTGCGCAGCCGCTCGTCCAGCTCCAGCGCCCGGGCCTCCTCGAACGGGTCGATCACCGCGTGGCTGTCGCTGCCCAGGCTGATCGGGCTTCCCGCCGAGGCCAGTCGGCGGGCCGGGCCGATGCCGTCCGCGAGGTCCCGCTCGGTGGTGGGGCACATGCAGACGGTGGTGGAGGAGCCGGCGAGGAGCTCGACGTCCTCGTCGGTGAGGTGGGTGGCGTGCACGGCCGAGGTGCGCGGGCCGAGCACGCCGTGGTCGGCGAGCAGCCGGGTCGGGGTGACGCCGTGCGCGGCGAGGCAGGCGTCGTTCTCGGCGGTCTGCTCGGACAGGTGGACGTGCAGCGGCGCCTCGCGCGTCGCCGCCCAGTGCGCGACGGTGCCCAACTGCCCGGCCGGGACGGCCCGGACCGAGTGGACGGCCGCGCCGATCCGGGCGTGCTCGCGCGGCTTGAGCGCGTCCGCCCGGACGGCCCAAGCCTCGGCGTCGCCGTCGCTGAACCGCAGCTGCGGGTGGGTCGGCTCGGCGCCGAAGCCGGAGGACAGGTAGCAGGTGTCCAGCAGGGTGAGCCGGATGCCGGCCCGCGCGGCGGCCTCGATCAGCGCCTCGCCCATCGCGTTCGGGTCGCTGTAACGGGCGCCGCCGGGCGCGTGGTGCAGGTAGTGGAACTCGCCGACGGCGCTGATGCCGGCCAGCGCCATCTCGGCGTAGACGGCGGTGGCGAGCTCCAGGTAGCTGTCCGGGTCCAGCGCGCCGGCGAACCGGTACATGGTGTCGCGCCAGGTCCAGAAGGTGCCGGAGCCGACCTGCACGTGCCCGCGCAGCGCCCGGTGGAAGGCGTGCGAGTGGGCGTTGGCCTGGCCGGGCAGCAGCAGCCCGGCCAGCCGGACGGCGCCGGGCGGGCAGGGGCCGCTGTCCGGGGTGACGGCGGCGATCGTCCCGCCGGGGCCGGTGGTGATCAGCACGTCCTGCTCGACCACCGGCCCGTTGTCGTACGGCAGCCAGGCGTACTGCGCCCAGTACGCCACGGGGGTCGACGGGGTCACTGACACGCCAGGTCCTCCAGTACGTCGGCGAGGGCGGCGACCCCGGCCAGGCAGTCGGCCCGCTCGGCGTGCTCGGCCGGGGAGTGCGAGACGCCGGTGGGGTTGCGCACGAACAGCATGGCGGTCGGGACCGCGGAGGCCAGGATGCCGGCGTCGTGTCCCGCGCCGGTGGGCAGCACCGGGGCGTCCAGCAGCTTGGCCAGCCGGTCGCGCAGCGGCCCGTCGAAGTCCACCACCGGGGTGTAGGACTCGCGGGTCAGCTCGACCCGGACGCCGTCGCGCCCGCCGCGCTCGGCGGCGGCCCGCTCGATCTCGGCGACCAGCTCGGTGAGGGTGCGCTCGTCGGCCGCCCGGGAGTCCAGCCAGCCGCGCACCAGCGAGGCGATGGCGTTGGTGCCGTTGGGCTCGACGGCGACCTTGCCGAAGGTGGCCAGCGCGCCCGCCAGCTTCGCCTTCTTGCGGGCGGCGAGCACGGTGTTGGCGTAGGTCAGCATCGGGTCGCGGCGGTCCTCGATCCGGGTGGTCCCGGCGTGGTTGGCCTCGCCGTGGAAGTCGAACCGCCAGCGGCCGTGCGGCCAGATCGCCCCGGCCACACCGACCGGCTGCCCCTCGGCGAGGCAGCGGCCCTGCTCGACGTGGAGCTCGACGAAGGCACCGATCCGGGCCAGCCGGTCGTCGTCCGCGCCGATCCCGGTCGGGTCGTAGCCGGCCCGTTCCATCGCGTCGGGCAGCCGGACGCCGTCGGCGTCGCGCAGCTCGTACGCCTGCTCGCGGCTGAGCACGCCGGAGGTCAGCCGGGAGCCGATGCAGGCCACGCCGAACCGGGCGCCCTCCTCGTCACCGAAGTTGACGATCGCCAGCGGCTTGGTGAACTCGGCTCCGCGGGCGCGCAGTTCGTCCAGCGCGGCGAAGGAGGAGACCACGCCGAGCGGGCCGTCGAAGGCGCCGCCGTCCGGGACGGAGTCCAGGTGCGAGCCGGTGACGACCGCTCCCGGCGCCGTCCGGTCGCCCAGCCAGGCCCACTGGTTGCCGTTGCGGTCCAGCTCGTACGCCAGACCGCGGTCGCGGGCCTGCTGCTCGAACCAGGCGCGGCACTCGGCGTCGGCGGAGTTCCAGGCGAAGCGGCGGTAGCCGCCGGAGGCGGCGGAGCGGCCCACCGGGAGCAGCTCCGCCCACATCTGTTCGAAGGACGAGGCCGTCACAGCTCACCCGTCGGGCCGTGCTCGTTCATCGGGCCGTGCTCGTTCATGGGGATGCGCACGCCACGCTCGTCGGCGACCTCGGCGGCCCGGTCGTACCCGGCGTCCACGTGCCGGATGACGCCCATGCCCGGGTCGTTGGTGAGCACCCGGCGGATCTTCTCCCCGGCCAGCGCGGTGCCGTCGGCGACGGTGACCTGGCCGGCGTGGATCGAGCGGCCGATGCCGACGCCGCCGCCGTGGTGGATGGAGACCCAGGAGGCGCCGGAGGCCACGTTGACCATGGCGTTGAGCAGCGGCCAGTCGGCGATCGCGTCCGAGCCGTCCAGCATCGCCTCGGTCTCCCGGTACGGGGAGGCGACCGAGCCGCAGTCCAGGTGGTCGCGGCCGATCACGATCGGCGCGGACAGCTCGCCGGAGGCGACCATGTCGTTGAAGCGCTCCCCGGCCTTGTCGCGCTCGCCGTAGCCGAGCCAGCAGATCCGCGCCGGCAGGCCCTGGAAGTGCACCTTCTCCTGGGCCAGCCGGATCCAGCGGGCCAGCGACTCGTTCTCCGGGAAGAGGTCGAGGACGGCCTTGTCGGTCTTGGCGATGTCCTGCGGGTCGCCGGACAGCGCGGCCCAGCGGAACGGGCCCTTGCCCTCGCAGAACAGCGGGCGGATGTACGCCGGGACGAAGCCCGGGAAGGCGAACGCGCGGTCGTACCCGGCCAGTTGGGCCTCGCCGCGGATCGAGTTGCCGTAGTCGAAGACCTCGGCGCCGCGGTCCAGGAAGCCGACCATCGCCTCGACGTGCCGGGCCATCGACTCGCGCGCCCGCTGGGTGAACTCGGCGGGCTTGGCGGCCGCGTAGTCGGCCATGTCCTCGAAGGCCACGCCGACCGGCAGGTAGGCCAGCGGGTCGTGGGCGCTGGTCTGGTCGGTGACGATGTCGATCGGCGCGTCCATCGCGAGCAGCTGCGGGACCAGCTCGGCGGCGTTGCCCAGCACGCCGATGGAGAGCGGCTGCCGCTTGTCGCGGGCGGCGGTGGCGAGCTCCAGCGCGTGGGCGAGGTCCTTGGCCTCGACGTCCAGGTAGCGGTGCTCGATCCGGCGGGCGATCCGGGACGGGTCGCAGTCGATGCAGATCGCCACGCCGCCGTTCATGGTGACGGCCAGCGGCTGGGCGCCGCCCATCCCGCCGAGGCCGGCGGTGAGGGTGATGGTGCCCTCCAGCGTCCCTTCGAAGCGCTTGTCGGCGACGGCCGCGAAGGTCTCGTAGGTGCCCTGGAGGATGCCCTGGGTGCCGATGTAGATCCACGAGCCGGCGGTCATCTGCCCGTACATGGTGAGCCCGAGGCTCTCCAGCCGGCGGAACTCCTCCCAGTTGGCCCAGTCGCCGACCAGGTTGGAGTTGGCGATCAGCACCCGCGGCGCCCACTCGTGGGTCCGCATCACGCCGACCGGGCGGCCGGACTGGACCAGCATGGTCTCGTCCTGCTTCAGCCCCTCCAGCGTCCGCACCATGGCGTCGAAGGACCGCCAGTCCCGCGCCGCCTTGCCCGTCCCGCCGTACACCACCAGCTTCGACGGGTGCTCGGCCACCTCCGGGTCGAGGTTGTTCATCAGCATCCGCAGGGCGGCCTCCTGCTGCCACCCCTGCGCCGTCAGCCCCGTCCCCCGCGCCGCGCGCACCTCACGCGGCCCGCTCGCCTGCTGCTGCACCATGGTCCCGGCCTCCCTGCGGATGGATTCATTCAGCTTTGCTTCGGCTGAATATAACCAAACAATCAATTCACGACCAGACCCCGAACCGATCCGATCAGCCACGCCGTCGAGCGACTCGGAGCGCTAGCCTGAACCCGGCGAACACCAGCCACTCGGCCCAGCGCCAAGGAGCGGTCTACATGCCAGGCAACGACGAGGACTACGCCACACCCGACCTGATCGTCCTCCCCACCGACCGGGAGAACGACGACCGATGGCTCGCCGATCCCCACGAGGCGGCCCTCGTCGTCGAGGTGGTCTCCAACTCGGAGGGCGTGAAGGCCGTCTCCACCAAGACGGACTGGTACGCGAGCGCCGGCGCTCCGGCCCTGCTCGCACTCGACCCCCGCAACGGCACCTGGGCGCTCCACACCCACCCCCGCGACGGGGCGTACCAGGGCGTCCTGCTCGGCAAGTACGGCGAGCCCGTCCCGCTGCCCGCGCCACTGCCCGCCGAGCTGGACACCTCCGGCCTCCCGCTGTACGCCCCGCGCCGCTGAGTCACGCCGCGGCGTCGCCGCCGTCCCAGTCGCCGCCGTCCCAGTCGATGCCGATCTCGGCGAGCCAGCGGCGGTCGGCGGCGTCCGGGGCGGGCGGGGACGGCGGGCGGGGGATGTTCTGGACGGGGCCGAGGCCGTACCTCTCGGCGGCCGCGGCGGAGCGGGCGTCGGGTTCGATGACGCCGACGTGGACGGCGGACTCGTCGCCCGGGTCGAGGACGGTCAGTTCGGGATCGGGCAGCCGCCGCAGGGTGACGCGGCGTCCGCAGGTGGGGCAGGACCATTCGTCGGCGCCAGAGGCGAGGCGGGCGACGAACTTCATCTCGTGGATCACGCGCATGGGCGGCACCCCCTGTAGGAGGGGATGCCCGGGTTTGTGACGGCTACTCCCCCGCCACCGCTCCGGGCCGCGCCCACTCCGGGCCACGCCTACTCCAGGAAGAGCCCGCGCGCCGCCGCCGAGTGCTCGATCGCCTCCAAGCGGGCCTCCGCGCCAGGGAGTTCGTCGCACATGGACTGCAGCAGCACCCGGCCGAGCATCATCGGCGCGCACGCGGTGTCGAAGACCAGCCCGGTGCCGACGGCGGCCGGCAGCATCAGGTCGGACAGCTTGGCGACCGGCGCGAAGGCGCTGTCGGCCACGGTGAGCACCGTCAGCCCGCACTCCCGGGCCACCGTCAGCGCGTCCATCAACTCCCGCGGGTAGCGCGGCAGCGCGAAGCAGAGCAGCGCGCTGGCCCCGGCCGCCCGGGCCTGCTCCAGCCGGTCGGCGAGCATGCTGCCGCCCTCGTCCAGCAGCCGGATGTCCGGGTGCACCTTGGACGCGAAGTACGCGAAGCCGCGCGCCTGCGCCGAGGCGGCCCGCAGCCCGAGCACCGGCAGCGGGCGGGAGGCGGCGAGCAGCCGGGCGGCCCGGAGGATCGGCGCCGGGTCGGCGAGGAGTTCGGCGAGGTGGCGCAGGTGGGCGATCTCGGCGAGCACCGCCTGCTGGTGTTCGTTGCGCACCGCGTCGTCCGGGCTCTCCGGCGCGGCCGGCTCGCCGCCGCCGAGTTCGCGCAGCTGCTTGCGCAGCGCCGGGTAGCCGTCGTACCCGAGCGCGACCGCGAACCGGGTGACGGACGGCTGGCTGACGCCCGCGAGTTCGGCGACCTCCACGCTGGACAGGAACGGCGCCTCGGTGGCGTGCCGCACCAGCGAGTGGGCGATCCGGCGCTGGGTCGGCGTCAGCCGGTGCCCCTCGAACAGTTGGAGCAGCCGGGCGGAGGGGCCGACGCTGCCGGCCTCGTCGGTGGCGGTCATCAGCGGTACCTCCGGATGGGAGCGGTTCGGACGTCGACTGTGCAGCAGCGCGCCTCGGCTGGGCAAAGACGTCTCGCACGGCGGGACGCCCGATGAGACGCCTGGTGAGACGCCCACGGATCGGACGGATCGGACGGATTCGGCGGGCCCGCCCGGTCCGCGGGTTCGGGGAAACCCTGAATTGTCCCTGAGTCCGCCCGGATTCCTCCGCGAACGGATGGACCGGACGCCCCGGCTGCCCCAGGCTGGTCCCCATGGACACTCGTCAGGACGAACTGCGGCGCGACCTCGACGCCACCCTCCAGGCCCGCAAGGAACTCGGCAAGGAGTACGAGGACGCCCTCGTCGACTCCTTCATGAAGCGGCTCGACGCCCGGATGGACGCCCGGGTCGACCGGTCGGCGGCCCGGCGGACGGAGGACTTCGAGCCGTCCCGCCGGGACCTGGACCGCGACGACCGCTCCCGGGGCTCCGGCCGCGCCGGCAACCGCCTCGCGGTGGTCTCGCTCGCCCTCGGCATCCCGCTGAGCGCGATCGCCGCCAGCCCCGAGAGCGGCGGCTTCGCCGGGCTGCTGGCCTGCTGGGCGGGCATCGTCGGGGTCAACTTCGCGGCCGCGCTGGGCAACCGCCGCGACCGCCGGGAGCGCTCGTCGCGGAGCGACTGGGACTAGGTCCTCCCTTCCCGGGAGAGGACCCGAGCCCCAGCCACCCCGCGGCGAGCGCGACACCTCAGGCCAGCGGGCCGGTGACCCGCTCGACCGCCCGCACCAGCTCACCGGAGGCGACCAGCGCCGCGGCGGCCTCCAGGTCCGGCGACAGGAAGCGGTCGCGGCCGGCGCCGCCGACCCCGGCCTCCCGGGCGGCGGCCAACGCGGCCGCGGTGGCCGGGGCGAGCCCGCCGACCCCGTCGGCCTGCTGACGGATCTCCAGCGCGCGGGCGGAGGCGGTGAGTTCGACGGCCAGGATGCGGCCGAGGTTCGCCACCGCCTGGCGCAGCTTGCGCGCGGCCGACCAGCCCATCGACACGTGGTCCTCCTGCATCGCGGAGGACGGGATCGAGTCGACCGAGGCCGGGACGGCGAGCCGCTTGTTCTCGCTGACCAGCGCCGCCTGGGTGTACTGGGCGATCATCAGACCGGAGTCCACGCCCGGGTCGTCGGCCAGGAAGGCCGGCAGGCCGTGCGAGCGGGCCTTGTCGAGCAGCCGGTCGGTGCGGCGCTCGGAGATCGAGCCGAGGTCGGCGGCGGCGATGGCGAGGAAGTCCAGCACGTACGCGACCGGGGCGCCGTGAAAGTTGCCGTTGGACTCCACCCGGCCGTCCGGCAGCACCACCGGGTTGTCCACCGAGGCGGCCAGCTCGCGCGAGGCGACCAGCTGGGCGTGCGCCAGGGTGTCCCGGCCGGCGCCGGCCACCTGCGGGGCGCAGCGGATCGAGTACGCGTCCTGGACCCGCGGCGCGTCGTCCTGGTGGTGGCCGGTGAGGCCGGAGTCCTTGAGGACGGCGAGCATGTTGGCGGCGCTGAGCGCCTGGCCCGGGTGGGGGCGGATCGGGGCGTGCAGTTCGGGGGCGAGCACCTTGTCGGAGCCGAGCAGCGCCTCCAGGCTCATCGCGGCGGTGATGTCGGCGGTGGTGAAGAGCCGCTGGAGGTCGGCGATGGCCATCACGAGCATGCCGAGCATGCCGTCGGTGCCGTTGATGAGGGCCAGGCCCTCCTTCTCCAGCAGCTCGACCGGCTCGATCCCGGCGGCGGCGAGCAGTTCGGCGGCGGGCTTCTCCACGCCGTCCGGGCCGGTGGCGGTGCCCTCGCCCATCAGGACCAGCGCGCAGTGCGACAGCGGCGCGAGGTCGCCGGAGCAGCCGAGCGAGCCGAACTCCCGCACCACGGGGGTGATGCCCGCGTTGAGCAGGGCGGCCATGGTCTCGGCGACCAGCGGCCGGACGCCGGTGCGGCCGGAGGCCAGCGTCTTCATCCGCAGGAACACCAGCGCGCGGACCACCTCGCGCTCGACCACCGGCCCCATGCCGGCGGCGTGCGAGCGCACCAGCGACCGCTGGAGCTGGGCGCGCAGCTCGGGGCTGATGTGGCGCACGGCGAGCGCGCCGAAGCCGGTCGACACCCCGTAGACGGGGCGCGGCTCGGCCGCGAGGGCGTCGATCCGGGCACGGGCGGCCGCCATCTCGGCCAGCGCGTCGGGGTCGATCTCGACCCGGGCGTTGCCCCGGGCGACGGCCAGCACGTCCTCCGCGCCGACGTCGGCCTTGCCGACCAGGACCAGCGGAGCGTCGGGGGCCACAGCACTGTGCATATCCATATACACCATCACATCAGGTGAATGAAGATATGACAACAGGTGCTCGCCATCCGGATTCTCCACCCTCCGGACGGACCCCGGGCCCCCGAGCCCCCTCCCCTCCGCTACCTCGTCAGCTCCACCTCGATCAGCTCCGCCTCGATCAGGTCCGCCGCCCGGGCGGTGCCGCCCTCGGCCCGGCCCGCCGCGGACAGCCCCCGCAGCCGGTCGGCCACCGCCGGATCGCCGACCAGCTCCAGCAGGGCGGCGCGCAGCGCCTCGGCGGTGGCCTCCCCGGTGTCCAGCCGGCGGGCGACGCCGAGGCCCACCAGGGCGTCCGCGTTGGCGAACTGGTCGGCGGCCTGCGGCACCGCGATCATCGGCACGGCGTGGAACAGCCCCTCGCTGGAGCCGCCCATGCCCGCGTGGGTGACGAAGGCGTCCGCCTGGGAGAGCACCGACAGCTGCGGCACCCAGCGGTGCACCTCGACGCCGTCCGGCACCTCGCCCAGCTCGGCGAGGTCGGTGTGCCTGCCGACCTGGAGCACGGTGTGCCAGCCCGGCAGCCCGCCGAAGGCCTGCACGCAGGCCCGGTAGAAGGCGGGCTGGTGGGTGAAGGCCGAGCCCAGCGAGACCAGCAGCACCTTCTCGGCGCCGGCCGGCCGCCGCCACTCCCCCTGGTGGGCGCGGTCACCGAAGCAGGGTCCGACGAAGCTGACCCGCCGCTCGTCGACCCGGTCGGCGTTGGGCTGGAGCGCGCGCGGGATCAGCGCGATCGCCCGCTCCGGGCGGCCCTTGAAGGCATCCACGTCGCGCTGCACCGCGCCGGCGTCGGCCAGCCAGGCGGCGAACCGGCGGTAGTGCCCGGGGCCGCCGGGGCCGTTGCGGACCGCCTCGAAGACCTCGGCCATCTCCTCCTCGGCGCCCTCCCAGCCGACGAAGGCGGGCGACAGCTGCACCACCGGCACCCCCAGCCGCTCGCCGAGCGCCCGCCCGGCGAAGCCCGCGATGTCGCAGAGCACCAGGTCCGGGCGGTCCTCCTCGAAGGCCTCCAGCAGGACGGACCACATCGACAGCGCGTCGTCCAGGAACACGTCCTGGATCGCCACCGGGTCCTCCGGCCAGCCGCTCGGGTCGTCGGCGAGCGGCAGCTTCGTCGGGTACGGGACGAAGGCCGCGCCGGTGGACTCGACGACCTCGCGGAAGGAGGGGTCGTTGACGTAGCCGACCCGGTGCCCTCGGGCCACCAGCTCGGCGATCACGGCGAGGCTGGGGTTGACGTGCCCGTGGGCCGGGACGGAGACCATCAGGATGTGTGCGGGGCGGTTCACGGGCACCTCCGGGGACGATGGGTGAGACGAGACGTTCCGTCTCGCTGTGTCGAGAAGAGACAATACGTCTCGTCTCGCCTTCTCGCCTAGGATTTTCTCCATGACCTCCAGAACCGCCCCCGACCCGGCCCGCCGCAGCGAACGCTCGCGCACCGCCGTCCTCACCGCCGCCGCCGCACTCGTCGCCGAGATCGGCTACGGCAGGCTGACCATCGAGGCGATCGCCGCCCGCGCCGGGGTCGGCAAGCAGACCATCTACCGGTGGTGGCCGTCGAAGGGGGCGGTCGTCTTCGACGCCCTCCTCGCCGCCGGCGAGCACGAGGGCGGCCTCGCCCTCCCCGACACCGGCGACCTCGCCGCCGACCTGCGCGCCGTGCTGCGCCCCACCAGCGACGAACTCGGCGACCCGGACACCGACCGCACCTACCGCGCGCTCGCCGCCGAGATCCTCAACGACCCGGCGCTGCACACCGAGTACCGCACCCGCCTGCTGGACCCGCTGCTGGACGTCACCCGCGACCGCCTGCGCAGCGCCCGCGAGGCCGGCCAGATCGCCCCCGACGCCGACCTCGACCTGGCCGTCGAACTCCTCTACGGCCCGCTCTACTACCGCTGGCAGTACCGGCTCGGCCCGCTCACCCACGAGCACGCCGACCGCCTGGTCGACGCCGCGCTACGGGCCCTCAACCCGCCCGCGGCCAGCCGCGGTTCGGTCGCCTGAACCAGCACCCGGGCGCCTCACACCGCCGGTGGCGAAGCCGGCCCCGCCAGCGCCACCGCCACCAGCGCCCGCATGGCGCACGCCGCCTGGCCCAACGGGAGGGTCGCGTCGTCGGCGAAGAGCTCCACCAGCCAGCCGCCGGCCGGGTTCTGGCCACCCGCGGCGATCATGCCCCGGTAGCCGGAGACGACGAGCATCGCCTCCTCCGCCGGGTCGTTGCCGGCCGCGCCCGCGCGCAGCGCGAAGGCGCCGCCGCGGACGGCGCGGCGGGTCATCGGGTAGTGGCGGAGGTCGAAGACCGCGTCGGGGGCCTCGATCTGGGCCCGCTGGGTCTCCGCGCGGGTACTGCTGGGCCCACTGGTCATCCGGTAGACGGCGTGCTGGGCGGTGCGCATCAGGTGGGAGCCGGGCGGGACGTACGAGACCCACCAGCCCACGGCGTCCAGCAGCCGGGCGGAGGAGTCGGCGACCACGACCAGCTTGCCGAGGGTGTCCGCCGGGTGGACGGCCCGGCCGGCGGCGGCCTGGTCGAGGGAGGCGAGGACGGCGGTGAGCAGCTGTCCCGGGTCGGCGCTGTGGGCGGCGCCGCGGAACCGCCGCCGGTCGGCCGCCCCGGCGCGCCCGTTCGACCCGCGCCGCCCGTCCGCCCGGTGGTGCGGGTCGGCGGCGTCGGCGAGCAGCACGGTGGGGTCGGGCGAGAAGCCGGGGCCGTGGCTGCGTCCGGCGACCACGGGGTGGGCGGCCCGGGCGGCCTTGGCCCGGTACTGGGCGGCGTCGGCGAGCCGGAACAGCCGGTCCGGGGTGGTGACCGGCCCGATCGAGTCCCCGGTGGAGGCGACGCCGCAGGCCACCCCCTCCCCCTCGGACAGCGCGAGCGCCCGGGCGCACAACTCCTCGGCGACGGCGACCACTTCGTCGGCCTTGTGCCCCTCGACCAGCAGGCAGAACTCGTCGCCGCCGAGCCGGGCGGCGAGGCTGCCGGGGAGCTTGGCGGCGGCCAGCGAGAGCTGGTGGGCGAAGCGCTCCAGCAGCCGGTCGCCCATCTCGTGGCCGAGCCGGTCGTTGACCCGCTTCAGCCCGTTGACGTCGCAGACCACCAGCGAGACCACGGTGTCGTCCCGGTTGTGGGCCAGCAGGGCGTTCTCCAGCCGGGCGTCGACCGCTCGGCGGTTGGCGAGGCCGGTGAGCGGGTCGGAGAAGGCGAGCCTGCGCAGGTCGGCCAGGCGCTCGGTCTGCGCCAGCCCGGCCGAGACCTGGGCGGCGAGCAGCGTCGCGTAGTCGGCGTCGGCGTCGGTGAACTCGGGCATCCCGGCCGAGCGGGCGAGGTACAGCTCGCCCCAGGCCTGCCCGTGCAGCACGATCGGCGCGACCACGCAGCAGGCCCGCCCGCGCCGGCGCAGCGCCGCGGCGCGTTCCTGGCAGTACGCGCCGGCGGTCGGGTGCGCGTGCCCGGCGTGCGGCTCGGTGTTCTCGGCGCTCTGCAGCCAGGCGCGCGGCAGCCGCCCGGTGGTCCAGCGCTCCTCCAGGTAGGTGACGATCTCGGGGAAGTCGGCGACGGGGTACGACTCGTCCTCGGGCAGTTCCTCCTCGCCCGGGGCGAGTTCGCCGTGGTTGACCAGGACCCGCAGCCGGCCGGACTCGCGGTCCCAGACCGAGACGGCGGCCATGGTGGCGCCGAGCGCCTCGGTGGCCCGGGCGGCGGCGGCCCGGACGGCCTCCAGCGGGGTGATCGCGGCGGCCATGTCCTGGGCCAGCTCGACCACGGACTGCAGCCGCAGGTCGGGCAGCGGGTCGGGGTGCCGCGGACGGCCGCAGTCGCAGTCGTGGTCGCGGTCCATCATGATCGCCTCACTGCTCACCGACTCGCCTCGCTCCCTCTGCGCGGTCCTGCCGGACCCCCGTCGACGGCCCCCGTCGGACGGCCGTACCCGATCGGCCGCTTGCACCAAGACTAGGGCGATTTCGTTCGGTTATGCCCTGTTTGCCCGGAAGGACCCGCAGTAGACCGTACGGGTTTCAACCGCTTGATGCCCGGAACGCCGCACTGCCCATGGGAATCGCCTCTCGGCGGGGCGCGCCCACGGGCTGCTCCACCGCGGACGTCTTCCCCGCGCGTCGGCCGCCACCCGGCCGTCGCCCGCCATGGCCCGGCCCCGCGTGTCGGGCCGCCCCCCGGCCCCGCGCGACGGCCCCGCCGGGCCGGGCCCTACTCGGCCTTCAGCCGCCGGGTGAGCAGCCAGGGCTCGACCAGCCCGAGGCCCCGCACCGGTCTGCGCCACATCGGCTGGAGGTGGAACCGGGCCCCGGCGTCCGGGCCCGGCATCGGCAGCCCGGAGGCGGGCATCCCGGCCGCGGCCGACAGCGCCTCCGCCAGGCCCGGCCCCTCGGAGTCAGCCGGGGCGACACTGCCGTTCTGCTCCAGCGCGGCGGCGAACTCGCCGTCGATCAGCACCGCGTCCTTGGGCGCGATCGAGGTGAGCCGGCTGGCCAGGTTGACGGTGGTGCCGAAGACGTCGCCCATCCGCGAGGTGACCGTGCCGAAGGCCATGCCGACCCGCAGCGGCGGGATGGTGTCCTCCTCGGTCAGCGCCTCGATCAGGCTGAGCGCGATCTCGGCGGCGGTCGCCGGGTCCTCGGAGACGTAGAGGATCTCGTCGCCGAGCGTCTTGATCACCCGGCCGCCCTGACCGGCGATCAGGTCCGAGCAGGTGTTCTCGAAGGTCTCGACCAGCTCGCCGAGCTCCTCCTCCTCCAGCCGCCGGGACAGCCGGGTGAAGCCCACCAGGTCGGCGAAGCCGACGGCGAGCCGCCCGCTGGTGATCTCGTTGTCCTCGGCGGCCTGCACCACCCGGCCGGTGACGGCCGCCAGCTGGCGCCGCCAGACGTACACCAGGAACTGCTCCAGCTCCGGCAGCAGCAGCTCGACCAGCGGGTACGCGACGTCGGCCCGGGTCAGCCCGGGCTCGGCGGACTGGGTGAGGTTCTCCAGGAAGGTGTCCATCTGCCAGCCGGCCAGCCGGGCCGTGGTCTGGCCGGTGGAGCGGGCCACCTGGATCGCCATCGACTCGCTGAGCAGCCCGGACTCGACCAGGCCGGCCAACCGCCGCAGCGCGATCACGTCGCCGTCGGTGAGCGCCCGGGACTGGCCGATGTCGGGGAAGCCCATGGCCCGCCAGAACCGGGTGGCCAGCTCCATCGGGACGTCGGCGGCGCGCGCGGCCTGGTACGGGGTGTAGCGGCGTGGCGCGTCCAGGATCAGGTGTTCCAGTTCGAGCGCGACCGTGGGGTCGTTGCTGCCCCCCGTCGCGCCGCTGCCGCCGTCCTCTGCCACCGGTCCGTCCCCGTGCGATCGCCGCACTCGCCTCGTGTCCTACCTGTCCGGGCGCGCCGTCCGCCACCCGGGCGGGCAGTGGCGCGCCTCACACCACTGCCAGGTGGAATGTTCGCACGGAATCGTCGGATCCGGGGCATCAGCCCGGGTCAAGGGGAGGTGAAGAGTGCCGTTCAGCGGGGCTCGGGGCGCACGTGGACGACGTCCCCGGCGCCGACCGCCCGGCGTGCGCCGTCGGCCGTACGGACCACCAGCCGGCCGTCGCCGTCCACCGCCACCGCCTCGCCGACCAGCTCGCGGTCGCCCGGCAGGTGCACCTTCACCCGGCGGCCGAGCGTGCTGCAGCGGTCCACGTAGGCGCGCAGCAGGTCACTGGCGTGCGGGTCGCCGGCGGCGGCCGTCCACTCCCGGTACAGCACGGCGAACTCGCGCAGCAGGGCGCGCAGCAGGGTGCCCCGGTCCGTGGTCGTGGCGTCGGCCAGGGCGAGCGAGGCGGCGGTGGGGACGGGCAGTTCCGCGGCGCGCAGCGAGACGTTCAGGCCCATGCCGACCACCACCGCGCCGCCGGCCAGCTCGGTGAGGATGCCGCCGAGCTTGCGCTCCGCGCCGTCGATCTCCACCTGGAGGTCGTTGGGCCACTTCAGCCCGACCTCGACCCCGGCGACCCGGCCGAGCGTGCCGGCCACGGCCACCCCGGCCAGGATCGGCAGCCAGCCGTAGCGCTCGACCGGCACCTCCTCGGGGCGCAGCAGGACGGACAGGAACAGCCCGGAGCGGGCCGGGGCGGTCCACTGCCGGTCCAGCCGGCCGCGCGCGGCGCTCTGCGCCTCGGCCACCAGCACCGCGCCCTGCCCGGCGCCCGCCCTGGCCCGGGCGGCGAGGTCGCTGTTGGTGGAGCCGGTCTCGGCGACGACGTCCAGGGAGGTCCACAGACCGCCGGGGACCAGCAGGTCCCGGCGCAGCGCCTCCTCGTCCAGCGGCGGACGGTCCAGGTCGGTCCAGGGCGACGGTCCGGCGTGGCCGAAGCCGCGCAGTCCACTGCGGCGGGGGGTGTCGGATGCGGTCATGGTGTCGAGACTAGGGGGCCGCTCCCCCGGCCGCGCCCCAGGCCGCAGTCCGCAGTCCGCAGTCCGCAGTCCGCCCCATCGTCCCGCAGAACGCGGCCGGACACACTGTGTCGAGGGCCATAACGCCAGGACGTGCCGGATCGCCCTCCGCGCTGGCTACGCTACCCAGCGGTAGTTCGTAGCGCCGCCCTGCCCTCCTGCGCGGGCCCACCACCCGGCCCCGCGCGCACTCGAACAGGTCGGCCATGGATCAGGGAGAGCCACCGGATGACCGAGGCGCCGTACGACCCCCACACCACCGCGGGCAAGCTCGCCGACCTGCGCCGCAGGCTGGACGAGGCGGGGCACTCCGGCTCCGCGAAGGCCGTGGAGAAGCAGCACGCCAAGGGCAAGCTGACCGCCCGTGAGCGGGTCGTGGAACTGCTGGACGAGGACTCCTTCGTGGAGTTCGACGAGTTCGCCCGGCACCGCTCGACCAACTTCGGCCAGGAGAGGACCCGCCCGTACGGCGACGGCGTGGTGACCGGCTACGGCACCGTGGACGGCCGCCAGGTCGCCGTGTTCGCCCAGGACTTCACCGTCTTCGGCGGCTCGCTCGGCGAGGTCTTCGGCGAGAAGATCGTCAAGGTCATGGACTTCGCGCTGAAGACCGGCTGCCCGGTCATCGGCATCAACGACTCCGGCGGCGCCCGGATCCAGGAGGGCGTGGTCTCGCTCGGCCTCTACGGCGAGATCTTCCGCCGCAACGTGCACGCCTCGGGCGTCATCCCGCAGATCTCGCTGATCATGGGCCCGTGCGCGGGCGGCGCGGTGTACTCCCCCGCGATCACCGACTTCGTGGTGATGGCCGACCGGACCTCGCACATGTTCATCACCGGCCCGGACGTCATCAAGACCGTCACCGGCGAGGACGTCGCGATGGAGGAGCTGGGCGGCGCGCGCACCCACAACACCAAGTCCGGCAACGCCCACTACCTGGCCGCGGACGAGAAGGAGGCGATCGAGTACGTCAAGAGCCTGCTCTCGTACCTGCCCTCCAACAACCTGAGCGACCCGCCGTCCTACCCCGAGCGGGCCGACCTCACGGTCACCGACGAGGACCTCGAACTCGACACCATCGTGCCGGACTCGGCGAACCAGCCGTACGACATGCGCCAGGTGATCGAGCACATCGTCGACGACGGCGAGTTCCTGGAGACCCAGCCGCTGTACGCGGGCAACATCATCACCGGCTTCGGCCGGGTCGAGGGCCAGTCCGTCGGCATCGTCGCCAGCCAGCCGATGGACCTGGCCGGCTGCCTGGACATCAACGCCAGCGAGAAGGCCGCCCGTTTCATCCGCACCTGCGACTCCTTCAACGTCCCGGTGCTGACCTTCGTGGACGTGCCCGGCTTCCTGCCCGGCACCGAGCAGGAGTGGGACGGCATCATCCGGCGCGGCGCCAAGCTGATCTACGCCTACGCCGAGGCCACCGTCCCGCTGATCACCGTGATCACCCGCAAGGCCTTCGGCGGCGCCTACGACGTCATGGGCTCCAAGCACCTGGGCGCGGACCTCAACCTGGCCTGGCCGACGGCGCAGATCGCCGTGATGGGCGCGCAGGGCGCGGTCAACATCCTGCACCGCCGGGAGATCGCCGAGGCCGAGGCGGCCGGCACCGCCGAGGAGAAGCGGGCCGAACTGATCGCCTCGTACGAGGACACCCTGCTGAACCCCTACCTGGCGGCCGAGCGCGGCTACGTGGACGCGGTGATCGCGCCGAGCGAGACCCGCCGGCACATCGTGCGCGGCCTGCGCGCGCTGCGCGGCAAGCGCGAGGTGCTGCCGCCGAAGAAGCACGGCAACATCCCCCTGTAGGCCCCGTCCCTGTCGGGAGAGAACCAGCCATGTCCCCGATCCACGTGCTGCACGGACAACCGACCCCCGAGGAGCTGGCCACCGTCCTGGCGGTGGTCCAGTCCCGGGCCGCCGCCGCGCAGGCCGCCGCCGAGGCGGCGCGCCTGACCGGTGCCGGCCCGGCCTCCCCCTGGAACGACCGCGCCCGGACGCTCCGCCCCGCCGTCCACCCGGGCGCCAACGCCTGGCGGACCTCGGGCTGGGCGCACTGAAGTCCCGGTGCGGAGCGGGAAGTCGGCCCCGCCGGCCGCCCGCTCCGCACCGCCGGGAGACCGCTCGGCCCGGAACCTGAGTACGGATACTCAGGCGCCCGCGCCCCCGCACGGCGCACTCTGGACGGGTGCTCTGGTCAGACCCCCGCGACGAGCCCTCGCCCGAGGCCCGTCGGATGCAGCAGCGGATGCAGCGGGCCGGCCGGGTGCTCGCCGCCCTGGCGCTGGTGGGCGCCGTGCTGGTGATGATCGCCCGCTCGTTCACCTGAGCCGTTCGCCTGAGCCGTCCGGAGGAACCCCTTCACCCGAACGGCGGACACCGGCACCCCCTACCCTGGTGGGCATGACCGACCAGCGCGCCCTCGTCCTCGCCTCCGCCTCCCCCGCCCGCCTCGGGCTGCTGCGCCAGGCGGGGCTCGACCCGCGCGTGGTGGTCAGCGGCGTCGACGAGGACGCGATCACCGCCGCCACCCCCGCCGAGCTCGCGCTCGTCCTGGCCGAGGCCAAGGCGAAGGCCGTCGCCGCCGATCTCTCCGGCGGCGAACTGGTGATCGGCTGCGACTCCGTCCTGGAGCTGGACGGCCAGGCCCTCGGCAAGCCCGCCGACGCCACCGAGGCGCTGGCCCGCTGGCGGTCGATGCGCGGGCGGGCCGGTGTGCTGCGCACCGGCCACTGTGTGATCGACACCGCGACCGGCCGGCAGTCCTCGGCCACCGCCTCCACCACCGTCCGCTTCGGCACCCCGGACGACGCCGAGATCGCCGCGTACGTGGCCTCCGGCGAACCCCTGCACGTGGCCGGGGCGTTCACCCTGGACGGCCGCTCGGCCCCGTTCATCGACGGCATCGACGGCGACCCGGGCAACGTCATCGGCCTCTCCCTGCCGCTGCTGCGCCGGCTGCTCGCCGACCTGGACGTGCGCATCACGGACCTCTGGGCCAACTGACCTGCCGCACCCTGCCGTTGCCCCTCTAAGCTGGCCGCGTTCGATCCGGGGGAGGAACGCGGCAGATGAACGACAGCGTGCTCAACGTCGTGCTCGGCCTGGTGGCCAGCGCGATCAGCGCCGGCCTCGGCTGGCTGGCCCAGGCGCTGCGCCGGCGCCGCAGGATCGAGCGGGTGCGGGCCTTCTTCGGGCTGCCGAGCGGCGGCGAGTGCCTGATCGTGGTGCCGCGCAGCATCGGGACGGGCTCGCACGCCCACACCGTGACCCGGCGCGACGCCTACGCGCTGATGTGGCTGGCCGGGCTGGTCGAGGAGTGCGGGGCTCGGCCCGAGCTGGTCGCCCACGACGCCGCGCACCGCGGCCTGGGCGCCAAGACCGAGCTGTGCCTGGGCGGTCCGGTCTCCAACGAGCGGATGGCCGCGCACCTGGCCTGGGGCCTGCCCGGCGCGCACGTCACCTCGGGGCCGGGGCCGGGCAGCAACGTGATCGTGGTGGGCGGGCACGACTACACCGCCGACCACGACCGGGCGCACACCCTGCTCGCCCGGATCGCCACCCCGGACGGCGGCCGCCCGGTGTTCCTGGTCTCCGGCCAGACCGGCACCGCCAACCAGGCCGGTGTCCGCTACCTGGTCTCCCACCACCGCGCACTCGCCCGGAAGTACGGGCCGGACGGCACCTTCGCGCTCGTCCTGCGGGTGGTCAACCCGGAGGCGTACGGGCCGGACATGGTCGAGCTCGCGGCCGACGTGACGGCCGAGGCGCTGGAGCGTCCCGGCGCTCGTTCCGGCGCCGCCTGAGCGGTCCGCGCGGGAGTGTGGCCGATGCCACCCTCCCGCCACGCCGCCGCCCGGCGGGCCGCCGCGGCTCCGGTGCTCCGACCTCACCCGCACCGACCAGCGGCGCCGTCCGCGCGTCCGCCCGCCGGGCCGGGAAACGGATCACCCAGTGTGTGGGATAGTTCACAACCTGGGGCTACTCGCCGGTACTGCTGAGGAATCCATAAACTCGACGAGGTTCAAGAAGGGAGCCACAGTGCGCAAGGTGCTCATCGCCAACCGCGGGGAAATCGCCGTCCGCGTCGCCAGGGCCTGCTCGGACGCCGGTATCGCCAGCGTCGCCGTCTACGCCGAGCCGGACCGGGATGCGCTGCACGTCCGCGCGGCCGACGAGGCTTACGCGCTGGGCGGTGACACCCCCGCCACCAGCTACCTGGACATCGCCAAGGTCCTGAAGGCGGCCGCCGACTCCGGCGCCGACGCCGTCCACCCCGGTTACGGGTTCCTGTCGGAGAACGCGGAATTCGCCCAGGCCGTCATCGACGCGGGCCTGATCTGGATCGGCCCGCCGCCGCAGGCCATCCGCGACCTCGGCGACAAGGTGACCGCCCGCCACGTCGCCCAGCGGGCCGGTGCCCCGCTGGTGGCCGGCACCCCCGACCCGGTCGCGGGCGCCGACGAGATCGTCGAGTTCGCGCGGGAACACGGCCTGCCGGTCGCCATCAAGGCGGCCTTCGGCGGCGGCGGACGCGGCCTCAAGGTCGCCCGCACGCTGGAGGAGATCCCCGAGCTGTTCGAGTCCGCGGTGCGCGAGGCCGTCGCCGCCTTCGGCCGCGGCGAGTGCTTCGTCGAGCGCTACCTGGACAACCCGCGGCACGTGGAGACCCAGTGCCTGGCCGACAAGCACGGCAACGTGGTGGTCGTCTCCACCCGTGACTGCTCGCTCCAGCGCCGCCACCAGAAGCTGGTCGAGGAGGCGCCCGCGCCGTTCCTGACCCCCGAGCAGAACGCCGAGCTGTACCGGGCGTCCAAGGCCATCCTGAAGGAGGCCGGCTACGAGGGCGCCGGGACCTGCGAGTTCCTGGTCGCGCTGGACGGCACGATCTCCTTCCTGGAGGTCAACACCCGCCTCCAGGTGGAGCACCCGGTCACCGAGGAGGTCACCGGCCTCGACCTGGTCCGCGAGATGTTCCGGATCGCCGACGGCGAGGAGCTCGGCTACGGCGACCCCGAGGTCCGCGGCCACTCCTTCGAGTTCCGCATCAACGGCGAGGACCCGGGCCGCGGCTTCCTGCCCGCGCCCGGCACCGTGACGCTGTTCGCCCCGCCGTCCGGCCCGGGCGTGCGCCTGGACTCCGGCGTGGAGACCGGCTCGGTCATCGGCCCGGCCTGGGACTCGCTGCTGGCCAAGCTGGTCATCACCGGCCGGGACCGCAAGCAGGCCCTGGAGCGGGCCCGCCGCGCACTGGCCGAGTTCAAGGTGGAGGGCATGGCCACCGCCATCCCGTTCCACCAGGCGGTCGTCACCGACCCGGCGTTCGCGCCCGAGGTCTGTGCTCCTGAAGGATCCGGCAGCGACGAGCCGTTCAAGGTCTACACCCGGTGGATCGAGACCGAGTTCGACAACACCATCCCGCCGTTCGCCGGCGCGGCCGGTGACGGCGAGGAGGCCGAGACCCGGGAGACCGTGGTGGTCGAGGTCGGCGGCAAGCGGATCGAGGTCTCGCTGCCGTCCTCGCTGGGCGTCGCGGCGGCCCCGGCGGCCGGTGCCACGAGTGCCGCCAAGGCCAAGCGCCGGGTGGGCGCCAAGAAGGCCGGCTCGTCCGTCAGCGGCGACACCCTGGCCTCGCCGATGCAGGGCACCATCGTCAAGGTCGCCGTGGAGGAGGGCCAGGTCGTCGCCGAGGGCGAGCTGATCGTGGTCCTGGAGGCGATGAAGATGGAGCAGCCGCTGAACGCCCACAAGGCGGGCACCGTCGTCGGCCTCAAGGCCGAGGTCGGCGCGAGCGTCAGCAGCGGCGCCGCGCTGTGCGAGATCAAGGACTGACCCGTCCCTGACCCTCGGACCGGTCCGTACGCCCTTCGGGGGTGTGCGGACCGGTTCCGTCTTCCCCGGGCCCTTCCACCGGTCGCGGGGCCGAGGCGGTACGGCTCAGCGCCCGCCGCGCGGCAGGCCCATCTCGGCCAGCCGGGTCGGCATGCCGCCCGGGCCGGCCGGCCCGCCGTGCGCGCCGGGGCGGCGCTGGCCGGGCAGCGGGGCGCCGCCGGGGGGCGGGCCGCCGCGCCGGGCCATCGGGCCGGGCTGGGTCTGGTGGACCGGGCCGCTGCCGGTGCCGTGCACCGGGGCGTCCCCGCCCGGGCCGCCCAGCGGGGCGAGATCGACCTGCACCCCGCAGTCGGCGAGCGCGTCCAGCTCGCGGGCGGTCCCGTCGTCCGCGGTGGCCTGCTCGTCGGTGACCAGGCGGGTGATGGTCTCGGTGGCGACGGTCTGGAACATGCCGGCCGCGCCGAGCTTGGTGTGGTCGGCGAGGACGATCACCTCGGCGGCCGCCAGCACCATGGCCCGGTCCACGCTCGCGGACAGCATGTTCGCGGTCGACAGGCCGCGTTCGGCCGTCAGTCCGCTGCCGGAGATGAAGGCCTTGTTGACCCGCAGCCCCTGGAGCGACTGCTCCGCACCACTGCCCACCAACGCGTAGTTGGAGCCGCGCAGGGTGCCGCCGGTCATCACCACCTCGACCCGGTTGGCGTGTGCCAGCGCCTGGGCGACCAGCAACGAGTTGGTGACCACGGTCAGCCCGGGCACCCGGGCCAGCCGGCGGGCCAGTTCCTGGGTGGTGGTCCCGGCCCCCACCACCACCGAGTCCCCCTCCTCCACCAGGGCGGCGGCGGCGTCCGCGATGGCGCTCTTCTCCGCCGCGGACAGGTGGGTCTTCTGCGGGTAACCGGGTTCGCGGCTGAAGCCGCCGGGGAGCACCGCGCCGCCGTGCCGGCGGTCGAGGAGCCCTTCTGCCTCCAGCGCCCGCACGTCACGGCGCACGGTCACTTCGGAGGTCTGGACGACGCGGGCCAACTCCCGGAGCGAGACGGCTCCGTTGGCGCGCACCATTTCGAGGATCAACTGGCGACGTTCTGCAGCAAACACAGAACTGACGGTAACCTGCGTGACCGTCTGCTTTCAGGCGTTTCCAGCTAGTAGCGGGAATTGCTCACGCCCGAGCGGCGCGTGACCGTAGAATACGCGCCGCCGATTGCCCGGAACTGCGCCCGCCGTCCGGGTGACGGCCATGCCCGCGCGAAGGGCGGCCGCCGATCGGCAGCCGCCCCCAACTGCGCGCCGGATGCTCAGGATTCGCCGTCGGCCCGCTTGCGGATGTGCAGCTGCCGGGCGGCCTCGGCGGTCGAGCCGGACACGGACGGGTAGACGGTGAAGGCGCTGGCCACCTGTTCGACCGTCAGATTGGCGTCCACCGCGAGCGAGATCGAGTGGATCAGCTCACTGGCGCGCGGGGCGACGACCACGCCGCCGACCACGATGCCGGTGCCGGGGCGGCAGAACAGCTTCACGAAGCCGTCCCGGATGCCCTGCATCTTCGCCCGCGGGTTGCCGCGCAGCGGGAGCTTGACCACGACGGCGTCCATCTTGCCGCACTCCACGTCGGCCGCGGTGTAGCCGACGGTGGCGATCTCCGGGTCGGTGAAGACGTTGGAGGCCACGGTCTTGAGGTTCAGCGGCTGCACCGCGTCACCGAGCGCGTGGTACATCGCGATCCGGCCCTGCATGGCCGCCACCGAGGCGAGCATGAAGACGCCGGTGCAGTCACCGGCCGCGTACACGCCCGGGGCGCTGGTGCGGGAGACCCGGTCGACCTGGATCTGGCCCCAGTCGTTGAGCTTGACCCCGGCCTCCTCCAGGCCCATCTCGGAGGTGTTGGGGATCGAGCCGACCGCCATCAGGCAGTGGGTGCCCTCGATGACCTTGCCGTCGGCCAGCATGACCTCGACCCGGTCGCCGATCCGCTTGACGCTCTCGGCCCGCGAACGGCCCATCACGTTCATGCCGCGGCGGCGGAAGACGTCCTCCAGCACCTCGGCGGCGTCCGGGTCCTCGCCCGGCAGCACCCGGTCGCGGCTGGACACCAGGGTCACCTTGGAGCCGAGCGCCTGGTACGCGCCGGCGAACTCGGCACCGGTCACACCGGAGCCGACCACTATCAGCTCGCGGGGCAGCTCCTCCAGGTCGTACACCTGGGTCCAGGTGAGGATCCGCTCGCCGTCCGGCTGGGCGTCCGGCAGCTCGCGCGGGTGGGCGCCGGTGGCGATCAGCACGGCGTCGGCGCGCAGCGACTGCACGGTCCCGTCGGGCGCGTCCACCAGCACCTCCCGGGAGCCGTCCACGGCCTGCCCGCCGCCGCCGAGCCGGCCGCGGCCGCGCAGCACGGTGACGCCGGCCCGGGTGACGGACTGGGTGATGTCGTGGGACTGCGCGATGGCGAGGCGCTTCACGCGTCGGTTGACCTTGCCCAGGTCCACGCCGATCACCCGGGCCGCCTGTTCGACCGGCGGGGTGTCGTCCGCGACCAGGATGCCGAGTTCCTCGTACGAGCTGTCGAAGGTGGTCATCACCTCCGCGGTCGCGATCAGCGTCTTCGACGGAACGCAGTCCGTGAGCACCGCCGATCCACCCAGACCGTCGGTGTCGACGACGGTCACCTCCGCGCCGAGCTGTGCGGCGACCAGGGCCGCCTCGTAGCCGCCGGGTCCGCCACCGATGATCACGATCCGAGTCACGTTCCCCATTGTCCCGCACGCCCGGAGCGCCGCCACGCCGGGGTCCCGGCTTCCGTACCTTCGCCCAGTCGCCCCGGCCCGCCCGCCACCCGGGCTACGCTGGCCCCCATGCCCCTTTACGCCGCGTATGCCACCAACCTCGATGCCCGGCAGATGACCCGCCGCGCCCCGCACTCCCCACTGCGCGGCACGGGGTGGCTGGACGGCTGGCGGCTCACCTTCGGCGGCGAGCAGCTGGGCTGGGAAGGCTCGCTGGCCACCGTGGTCGAGGACGAGAAGGACCGGGTCTTCGTCTCGCTGTACGACGTCGCGCCGATGGACGAGGAGGGCCTGGACCGCTGGGAGGGCGTCCAGCTCGGCATCTACCGCAAGATCAAGCTGCGCGCGCAGACCCTGGACGGGGACATCCAGGTCTGGACGTACGTGCTCAACGACTACGAGGGCGGCCTGCCTGCGGCCCGCTACCTCGGCCTGGTCGCCGACGCCGCGGAGAGCGCCGGCGCCCCGCACGACTACGTGCTGGACCTGCGCCGCCGCCCCTGCTGATCCCTCAGGGGCGCGGCCCCCAAGCGAGCGCGGTGTCCGCCAGCACCCCGGCCACCACCGCGCGCCGGGCCGGCTCGGTGCGCAGCCCGTTGCCCAGCTCGACGTGCAGCCACGGCACCCCGACGCCGGCCGCGAACCGGCCCTCGACGTTGGTGGTGCCGCCCAGCTGCCCGCACTTCTCCCGCCAGGCCCGGCAGACCGCGTACCCGCTCCGGGTCAGCCCGGTGGCGGTGAGCTCGGCGGCCGTCCCCGGCTGCCCGACACCGGGCGAGACCACCGCGTCCTGCCCGGGCAGGCTGCCCTCGTCGAAGCCGTGCACCTGGATGCCGGGCACCCCGCGTCCGGCGAGCGCCTCGACCACGGCGGCGAAGACGGTGTCGGTGCGGTGCGCGACGTCCGAGGAGCCGTCCGCCCCGGCCCGGCGGTGCGCCCCGGCGAGCACCAGCACCCCGCCCGGCGCGGCCCGGAACACGTCCACCCCGAGCGCCTCGGTGCGGGCGTCCGACACCGGGTGGGGCACCTGGACGGACCAGGCCGAGCGGACCGAGAGGTCCAGGTAGACCCGGCCCCAGCCGCGGCCCGGCTCCGCCACGGCGTCGGCCAGCTCGGCCACCCGGCGGCCGGTGACGGCCTCGGTGAACTCGGTGCGCCGGTAGCCGACCCGGGCCAGCGCGCGGTCCGCCTGCTCGGTCTGCCCGTCGAGCAGGCCCAGGACGCCGTCGGCCAGCGCCCGGCGCTGCCCGGCGTCCGGCGCGGTGTAGGGGCCTCCGGGCGCGAAGTCCCCGGTGAACCCGTCCACCCGGGCCGCCAGGTCCACCGGGGCCGGACCGGTGGGCGCCGTCCCGGACACCTGGGCCGTCCGGGACGGCTCGGCCGCCCGCGGCCGCTCGGCCCGGCCGCGCGCGGCCAGGGTCAGCACCCCCGCGAGCGCCGCCAGCACCAGCAGCACCGCCACGGGCAGCAGCAACGAGCGTCGCGAACCCCGAATCTCCATGGCGGACGAACCTACCCTGCCGGTCGCGAAGGCCATGATCCACAGGCGCGCCGAACAGATCTCCACCAAAGAGACACCCGTAGGAGACCAATTCGTGACAACTTTTCCGAATCCTCTTCGTACGCTGAGGCGGCTTGACCAGCTCTTGATCACTGCTTGACCGAGAAGGCCGGCCGCGGACTCCCGGAACGGGCGGCCCCGGGCCCGGAGGAGAACGAGGCCCCTGTGAGCGGCACGGCACCCAATCCGCCGCGGCAGCACCGCTCCCGCCGCCGGGCCGACATGCCGCTGCTCGGAGGCATCCGGCCCCCCATCGCGCTGCTGCTGGTACTACTGCTCGCCGTCGCCGCGATCACCGCCCTGGCCGTCGGCGGACTGCGCGTCGACGACACCCCGCAGGCCGTCCGGGAGTCCCACCAGTACGCCGCCGAGGACACCGCCGCCTCGCTGCGCGCCGGACTGCACGAGAGCGCCACCGACCTGCGCCGGGCCGCCGCCCGCTACGAGAGCGCCCCCGCGGAGCCCTCCGAGGTGCTGAGCGCGCTCGGCCAGGCGTACCACAAGTGGCGCGGCACGGTGATGGTCCGCCCCGACACCGGCCGGCTGCTGGCCGCCCGCGGCGAGACCGTCCCGCTGGCCGGGCTGGACCTCACCAAGGTCACCGACACCGCTCCCGCGCCCCTCCTGGTGCCCTCCGCCACCGGCACCCGGCTGCTCACCTTCGCGCTGGTCGCCACCAAGGCCGACGGCCGCGCGCTGCTGGTCGCCTCCGACAACCTGCGGCTGCCCGGCATCGCCACCCGCAAGGAACAGACCATCCAGGTCCTGGACGCCACCGGCGCCGTCCTGGACACCACCGGCGCCGCACTGGACGCCGAGGCCGACCGCGCCGTGGTCACCGCCGCCCGCGAGCGCGCCGCCCGGGAACGCCCCGTCCCCGGCGAGACGGCCTCCGGCAGCCTGACCGGCGACGCGGACGGCAAGGGCGTGCGCCGGGTCGCCGGCTGGGCCGCCGTCGCCAACCCCGACGGGCGCGACCTGGCCGCCCCGCTCGGCCTCACCGTGGTCTCCACCAGCACCGTCGACGGCAAGCCCGGCAGCCTGCGCCACCCCATGCTCGGCCTGGCCGCCGCCGGCGCCCTGCTCGTCCTCGCCCTGCTGCTCGCCTGGTACCTGAGCCGCAGCCTCCAGCGCCCGCTGCTGCGGCTGTTCCTGGAGTCCCGTCGGCTCACCCGCGGCGAGCGGCTGGAGCAGCCCGTACGGGGCCCGAAGCGCGGCGAGGCGGCCCGGATCGCCCGCGCGCTGGAGGAGCTGCGGCTCCAGCTGCGCGACCCGGCCCGCCCGCCGGCGCCGGCCCCGGCGGGCAAGCGCCGCCCCGGCACCGCGCTGCCGCTCGCGCTCTGCGCCGTCCTGGTGCTCGGCTGGTCCGTCCCGCTGATGTTCCTCGGCGGCAACGACTCCGGCGTACGGGTGCCCACCCAGGTCGTGGCCGGGCAGCGCGACCGCACCGACACCGCCGCCGACCGGATCCGCCAGGCGCTCAACGAGGGCTACGCGGACCTGCGTTCGCTCGCCCCCTCGCTCACCGACGCCTCCGTCGGCAAGGCCGAGAACCTGCTGCGCGCCACCCTCGCCGAACACGACCGCTACCGCGCGCTCTACGTCCTCGGCGCGAACGGCGAGGTGCTCGCCCGGGCCGGCGAGGCCCCGCACCGCACCGGCCCGGAGGCGCTCGGCGCGAGCGGCGTGCTGCTGCTCAACACCTCCGGCAAGGAGCCCCGGATCGCCGCGCGGGTCGCCCTGACCGCTGCCCCGGCCGACGCCGAGGCGGACGCCGGCAAGGAGGGGGCCCCGGAGCCCAAGGGCCCGGTGGTGGTCGGCGAGTTCAAGACCGACTTCCTGGGCTCGCTGCTGGTGCGCCCCGGCCTCGGCCGGGTCTGGCTGGTCGACGACCGGCAGCGGGTGCTGGCCGCCAACGAGGGCTACAGCTCCTTCGGCGACCTGCCGGACGACCGGGCCCGCAAGATCCTGGACACCGCCAAGAAGTCCGCCGCGGCCGACGTGCTGCGCGACGGGGGCGACCCGGCGCTGCTCGCCGCCGCCCCGCTCGGCGGCAACGGCAGCGTGGCCAAGCTCGGCTGGTCCGTGGTCACCGTCCACCCGGTGGCCTGGCTGCACCTGGACCAGAACCGGGCCGACCGGCGGGTGGTGCTGGCCGGCATGCTCGGCCTGACCGCCGCCGCGCTCTGCCTCGGCTGGCTGTTCATCGCCGTCGGCCTGCCGCTGCGCCGGCTCGCCGCGAGCGCCGAGGCGCTGGCCGCCGGCGACCGCCGCACCGTGCTCTACCCCGTCCACCACGACGAGGTCGGCGCCGTCGCCCGCAGCCTGGAGCTGATCCGCCAGGAGCTGGTGCGCGCCGAACAGGCCGAACGCGCCGCCCGCCGGCCGTCCGCACCCGCCGCCCCGGCCACCACCACAACCGCCCGCTGAGCCCCCGCCCGAAGGACCCCCCGTGCTCTTCCTCTACGTCGTGCTGCTGGTGTGCTGCGCCGTGCTGCTGGTGGCCGGCATCGTCGAGCAGCGCCGGCACTTCACCGCCCTGGAGCAGATCCCGACCCGGGTGCTGGTGAACGGCATCCGCGGCAAGAGCTCGATCACCCGGCTGTGCGCGGGCGCGCTGCGCGGCGGCGGGCTGGTGACGGTCGCCAAGACCACCGGCACCGCGGCCCGCTTCATCCACCCGGACGCCACCGAGGAGCCGGTCTACCGCAAGTTCGGCATCGCCAACGTGGTGGAGCAGATCGGCATCGTCCGCCGGGCCGCCACCTACCGGCCGGACGCCCTGGTCATCGAGTGCATGGCCGTCATGCCGGCGCTCCAGGAGGTCAACCAGACCAAGCTGATCCGGTCCACGATCGGCGTGCTGTGCAACGTCCGCGAGGACCACCTCGCCGAGATGGGGCCCACCCTCGACGACGTCGCCCGCTCGCTGTCCCGCTCGATGCCGGTCGGCGGGGTGTGCGTGACCGCCGAGCGGGAGCGCGCGCACATCCTGCGCGAGGAGGCGGCCAAGCGGGACTGCCGGCTGATCGTGGTGGACCCGGAGACGGTCACCGACGAGGAGCTGCGCGGGTTCAGCTGGTTCACCTTCAAGGAGAACGTGGCGATCGCCCTCGCCGTCGCCGAACTCCTCGGCGTGGAGCGGCAGACCGCGCTCCAGGGCATGTGGGCGGCCCCGCCGGACCCGGGCGTGCTCTCCGTCGAGCGCTACCGGACGGCGGACGGCAAGCGGCTGCGCTTCGCCAACGTCTTCGCCGCCAACGACCCCGAGTCCACGCTGATGAACGTCCGCCAGCTGGAGGACCTGGGCGCGATCCACCGGCCGCTCAGCGTGGTGATCAACTGCCGCCCCGACCGGGTGGAGCGCAACGGCCAGATGGGCCAGATCGTCCCGGACCTCGACCCGGAGACGGTCTTCCTGATCGGCCACCCCACCAAGAGCGCCCGCGACGGCATCCCGGCCGGCTGGTCGGGCCGGGTCGTCGACCTCGGCGGCGACCGGCGCGAGCCGGCCCGGCTCACCGCCGAACTGCTGGCCGAACTCGGGCCGGACTCCTCGCTGGTGGCGGTCGGCAACATCCACGGCCAGGGCGAGCTGTTCCTGGAGGAGCTGGCCCGGCTGGAGCCCGACGAGGACGGCGGGGCACCGGAGTTCGCGTACCACGAACCCGAACCGCTCTACCCGGAGCCGGACTACGACGACCCCGCGTACGTCGAACCCGGCCACGCCGAACCGGTCCACGCCGAACCGGCCTACGGGCAGGCCCCGTACTCGTACCCGTACCAGGACCAGGTCCCGTACCAGGCCTACGGCGCACCGGCACACGGCGCGCCGCAGTACGCGGAACCGGGGTACCCGGAACAGGGGTACGGCCACCAGCCGGCTTACGCCGACCCCGGCTACGCCCAGCCCTACGACGCCCAGCCCGGCCACCCGGACCCGGGCCACCCGGACCCCGGCTACGCCCAGCCCGTCTACCGCCCCGAGCCGATCCCCGACTCCTGGTACGACCCCCACCACCGCACGACCCCCTACGGAGACCAGCAGTGATCCCCACCGAGCTCACCCCCGAGATCGCCGCCATCGGCATCGCGCTCGGTCTGGTCTTCTCACTGGTCTGCTACCTGACCACCAACCTCTCCCCCGGCGGCATGATCACCCCCGGCTGGCTGGCCCTCACCCTGGTCGAGGACCTCCAGCGGGTGGCCATCGTGATCGGCGTGACGGTGCTGACCTACCTCGCCACCCGGGGCGTCCAGAAGCTGGTGATCCTGTACGGCAAGCGGCTGTTCGCCGCCGTGGTGCTGATCGGCGTGCTGCTCCAGGCCACCGTGATGCTGGTCCTCCAGCACCAGCTGCCCACCCTCTACGCCAACCAGACGCTCGGCTTCATCGTCCCCGGCCTGATCGCCTACCAGCTGGTCCGTCAGCCGAAGGCGGCCACCCTGATGGCCACCAGCACGGTGACGCTCGCCAACTACGTCGTGCTGACCGCCGGGGTGCTGCTCGGCGCCCTGCCCGGCACCTGATCCCCGGGGAGCCCCCATGCCCGTCACCCGCAAGTCCCTGCTCAGCGGCGGCCTCGCCGTGACGCTGCTGGCCGCCAGCGGCTACCTCACCGTCCAGCTGCGCGACCGCGACCGGCAGCCGTCGGCCGGCAGCGGCGCGCCGCTGATCGCCGCCCCCACCCCCGCCGGGACGAGCGCGCCCGCCGACTACCGCTACGAGCGGCTGACCGGGCCGGACCGCACGGTGGTCCGGGACGGCCACGGCGGCGTGGTCGCCACGCTGACCGACAACGCCCGCACCGCCGTGCTGACCGGCCCCGGCCGCACCTTCGCCGAGCCGGAGACCACCACCGCCAAGGTCGTGACCGACACCTGGGTCCGGCTGATGCCCCAGCCCTGGAAGGCGGGCGCCGAGCAGGAGGCCTGGTTCCGCACCTGGTTCCAGCAGTCGCTCGGCTCCACCGCCGAGGACGTCCTCGCGGTGGCGACCCAGTACATGAACGGCGCGCCCGCCGAGAAGGACGCCAAGGGCGTGCGCTTCAAGGGCGACGCCTCCTTCGGCCCGCTCAACCCGAACGGCTCGGTCGGCAACGACCTGCGGCTGGAGCAGACCGACTTCTTCGACTACCTCGGCGTCCCGTACACGTTCGCGGACAAGGTGACCAAGCAGCCCGACAAGACCCGCTACGGCGGCTTCGACTGCTCGGGCTTCGTCCGGATGGTGTACGGCTACCGCTCCGGCTACCCGATGCTCTCCAAGGACGTCGCCGGCCCCGGCCTGCCGCGCACCGCCAACGGCTTCGCCCGGGTCGGCCCCGGCGTCCCGGTGATCCCGCTGACCACCGCGCCCGGCTCGGACACCACCCTGCGCCCGGCCTCGCTCGACCCGCTGCAACCCGGTGACCTGGTGTTCTTCGAGATCGACGCGCGCACCGGCGCCCGGCTCGACCACATCGGCATCTACCTGGGCCTGGACACGGACGGCCACCCCCGGTACATCTCCAGCCGGGAGGAGGCGGACGGCCCGACGTTCGGCGACAAGGGCGGCACCTCCCGGCTCGACGACAACGGCATGTACGCGAAGGGGCTGCGCAACGCCAAGCGGCTCTGAGCCCCGCGGACGGCGCCCGGCGGTGGACGCCGTCCGCACCGGAACCACCGGCCCGAGCGGCCCGGAACAGCCCGGAAACGCCGCCGAGCCGTGTTTTCGGGTCAACCGGGTAACGATCCGGCACGCCCCGGCGGAATTTCTACGCGCGTAGCCGAATCCCGTCTATCCTCGGACCCGTGAACGCTTCTCCTCAGTCGGTCGTCTCCGCCGACCCCTACGCCGCCGCCCAGGCCGCCGCCGAGCGCCTGCGCGAGCTGACCGGTGCCGAGCGGCACGACGTCGCCCTGGTGATGGGCTCCGGCTGGGTGCCGGCCGCCGACGCCCTGGGCGAGACCGTGGCCGAGTTCCCGGTCACCGACCTCCCGGGCTTCCCCGCCCCCGCCGTCGCCGGCCACGCCGGCAAGATCCGCTCGGTGAAGATCGGCGACAAGCGCGCCCTGATCTTCCTCGGCCGCAACCACTACTACGAGGGCCACGGCGTCGCCACCGTCGTCCACGGTGTGCGCACCGCCGCCGCGGCCGGCTGCGGGATCATCGTGCTGACCAACGGCTGCGGCGGCCTGCGCCAGGGCTGGACGCCCGGCCAGCCGGTGCTGATCAGCGACCACATCAACCTGACCGGGGACTCCCCGATCGTCGGCGCGAACTTCGTCGACCTCACCGACCTCTACTCCAGGCGCCTGCGCGCGCTCTGCCACGAGGTCGACCCGACCCTGGACGAGGCCGTCTACGTCCAGTTCCGCGGCCCGCACTACGAGACCCCGGCCGAGGTCAACATGGCCCGGGTGATCGGCGGCGAGCTGGTCGGCATGTCCACCACCCTGGAGGCCATCGCCGCCCGCGAGGCCGGCAGCGAGGTGCTCGGCATCTCCCTGGTCACCAACCTGGCCGCCGGCATGACCGGCGAGCCGCTCAACCACGAAGAGGTCCTGGAGGCCGGCAAGGCCTCCGCCGAGCGCATGGGCGAGCTGCTGGCGAAGGTCCTTGAGCGGATCTGACGCCCGCCGGGCGCAGAATCATGAGTGAGACGGGGCCCACGGGCGGCGTGATCCGCTGATCACGCCATCCCGTGGGCCCCTCCGCATGCGCACACCCCTCTTCCTCCCCCGCTCTCCCTTCCTCACTTGCGCGGAACCTCCGGCCGACACCCCGACGCACTTCCCGATGGAGCTGGCATGACGCAGGCACTGAACCCCGACCTCCTCGCCCGGGCCCGGACCTGGCTGGCCGAGGACCCCGACCCGCAGACCCGCGAGGAGCTCACCGCGCTGCTGGTCCGGGCCGAGGCCCCGGAGGTCGAGACCGACGGCAAGCTCGCCTGGGCGGAGCTCGCCGAGCGCTTCTCCGACCGCCTCCAGTTCGGCACCGCCGGTCTGCGCGGCGAACTCGGCGCCGGCCCGATGCGGATGAACCGCGCCGTGGTGATCCGGGCCGCGGCCGGCCTGGTCGCGTACGTGAAGCAGCAGCGGCTGGGCGACCTGGTCGTGATCGGCTACGACGCCCGCCACAAGTCGTACGACTTCGCCCGCGACACCGCCGCCGTGGTGGTCGGCGCCGGCCTGCGCGCCGCGCTGCTGCCGCGCCCGCTGCCGACCCCGGTGCTCGCCTTCGCCGTCCGCCACCTGGGCGCGGCCGCCGGCGTCACCGTCACCGCCAGCCACAACCCGCCGCAGGACAACGGCTACAAGGTCTACCTGGGCGACGGCTCGCAGATCGTCCCGCCGGCCGACGCCGGGATCGCCGCCGAGATCGACGCGATCGGCTCGCTGGACGAGGTCCCGCGCGCCGAGGACGGCTGGGAGGTCCTCGGCGAGGAGGTCGTCGAGGCGTACCTGGCCCGGGCCGTCTCCATCGTGGACGAGCACAGCCCGCGCGACCTGGAGGTGGTCTACACCCCGATGCACGGCGTCGGCCGCGACACCCTGGTCGCCGCCTTCCGCCGGGCCGGCTTCCCCGCCCCCACCGTGGTCGCCGAGCAGGCCGAGCCCGACCCGGACTTCCCGACCGTGGCCTTCCCCAACCCGGAGGAGCCGGGGGCGATGGACCTCGCCTTCCGCACCGCCGCCTCGGTCGGCCCCGACATCGTGATCGCCAACGACCCGGACGCCGACCGCTGCGCGGTGGCCGTCCCGGTCAGCGGCAACGCGGCGGGCAGCGGCAACGGCACCTCCGGCTGGCGGATGCTGCGCGGCGACGAGGTCGGCGCGCTGCTCGGCTCGGCCCTGGTCGCGAAGAAGGCCGAGGGCACCTTCGCCACCACCATCGTCTCCGCCACCCTGCTCGGCCGGATCGCCGAGGCCGCGGGCCTGGGCTACGCCGAGACGCTGACCGGCTTCAAGTGGATCTCCCGCGCCGAGGGCCTGCGCTACGGCTACGAGGAGGCGCTCGGCTACTGCGTCGACCCGCAGGGCGTCCGGGACAAGGACGGCATCACCGCCGCCCTGCTGGTCGCCGAACTCGCCGCCACCCTCAAGAAGTCCGGCCGCACCCTGTCCGACCTGCTGGACGACCTGGCGCTGGAGCACGGCCTGCACGCCACCGACCAGCTCTCCGTCCGGGTCCAGGACCTCTCGCTGATCGCCGACGCCATGCGCCGCCTGCGCGAGCGGCCGCCGACCGTCCTGGCCGGCCTCCAGGTCACCCGCGCCGACGACCTGTCGGCCGGCTCCGCCGAGCTGCCGCCCACCGACGGGCTGCGCTACCACCTGGCCGGCGAGGCCGTCCGCTCCGCCCGGATCGTGGTCCGCCCCTCCGGCACCGAGCCCAAGCTCAAGTGCTACCTGGAGGTCGTCCTCCCGGTCACCAGCGCCGCCGACCTGGCCGCCACCCGCGAGGCCGCCACCGCGCTCCTGGCCGGCATCAAGCGGGACCTGGCCGAGGCCGCCGGCATCACCGCCTGACGCCCGCGCACGCGAAGGGCCCGCCGGTGGCGCACCGGCGGGCCCTTCGCGTGCGGTTCGGACCGGCTCGTGCGGTTCGGACCGCTCGGGGTTCGGACCGCTCGGGGTTCGGACCGCTCGGGGTTCAGACCGCGATGACGGTGATCAGCGCGACCAGGCCGAGCACGGTGGGGGCGATCACCCACCAGCACCAGCGGACCGCGACCGGGCCCGCGGCGGCCGGGCGCCCGGCGTTGCGCTCGGCCATCTCCTGGAGGACGGCGGTGACCTGGTCGGACCAGGCGCGGGTGGGGTCGGGCGAGCCCTGGACGACCGGGTTGGTCCGCTTGGCCAGGCCCATGCCCAGGCCCGTCCGGGAGGCGTGCCCGGCGGCGCCGGGGCTCTGCGTCCGGGTGGCGCCGGAGCTCTGCGTCCGGGTGGCGCGCTTGCGCTGGCGCAGCGACACCGGCACCGCCCAGACCTGGTACTTCTTTCCGCCCGCGAACAGTTCGACCGAGTACCCCGCGCGCAATCCGTCCACCGAGGCCCACGGCGCGACGACGGTCCGCCACGGGTTGCGCACCACCAGCCGGTCGCGCCCGGCCGTCACGGCCGGCCGCAGCGTGTACGCGATCACCGGGAAGGCGAACACCGGCACCGCCGCGAGCGAGACGTACGGGGTCTTCCCCGTGCCGCTCACCACCGCGTCGCCGATCAGCCAGGCCGCGACGACCAGCAGCAGCACTCCGGAGATCACACCGGGGACAGAGCGGTACACGCGGTCCGCGTACTCGGGCTCCCCGTCGGGGGCGGCCGGGCCCTGGTGGGGCTTGCCGTCGGATTCGGTCATGGCGTCGATTCTGCCCCATGCTCCTCACCCCGAGGTCTCGGTCCGGCCACGAATGGCGGGTGCCCTGGCGACTCACTACGCGCGTAGATATGCTGCTCTGGTGACTATGTCCACTGTTGCAGCCAATGCCCTCGGCGTTGCGGGCAGCGGCCTTCAGGACGTTGCGGCGTCCGAGGCCTCGCTCCGCCGTTTCCTGCACGGCCTGCCCGGCGTCGACCAGGTCGGCCTGGAGGCGCGTGCCGCCGCGCTCGGTACCCGCTCGATCAAGACCACGGCGAAGGCGTACGCCATCGACCTGGCGATCTCGATGATCGACCTGACCACGCTGGAGGGCGCGGACACGGTCGGCAAGGTGCGCGCGCTGTGCGCCAAGGGCAGGACCCCCGACCCGACCGACCCGACCACCCCTCGCGTCGCCGCCATCTGCGTCTATCCGGACATGGTCGCCACCGCGAAGGCCGCCCTGAAGGGCACCGACATCCAGGTCGCCTCGGTGGCCACCGCCTTCCCGGCCGGCCGCGCCGCCCTCCCGGTCAAGCTCGCCGACACCGCCGACGCGGTGGCCGCGGGCGCCGACGAGATCGACATGGTGATCGACCGCGGCGCCTTCCTCTCCGGCCGCTACCTCGACGTCTTCAACGAGATCGTCGCGGTCAAGGAGGCGTGCGAGCGCCCCGACGGCAGCTCCGCCCACCTCAAGGTGATCTTCGAGACCGGCGAGCTCCAGACCTACGACAACGTCCGCCGGGTCTCCTGGCTGGCGATGCTGGCCGGCGCCGACTTCATCAAGACCTCCACGGGCAAGGTCGCCGTCAACGCGACCCCGCCGGTCACCCTGCTGATGCTGGAGGCGGTCCGCGACTTCCGCGCGGCCACCGGCGTCCAGGTCGGCGTCAAGCCCGCCGGCGGCATCCGCACCACCAAGGACGCGCTCAAGTACCTGGTGATGGTCAACGAGACCCTCGGCGACGACTGGCTGAGCCCGCACTGGTTCCGCTTCGGCGCCTCCAGCCTGCTCAACGACCTGCTGATGCAGCGCCAGAAGCTGGCCACCGGCCGCTACTCCGGCCCCGACTACGTGACGGTGGACTGATCACCATGGCCAAGAAGAAGAACACCGAGGAGCCCGCGGCCAAGCCCGCCGGCGGCCTCTTCGCCTACGCCCCGGCCCCGGAGTCCCCGGCCGCCGCGGGCGACATCGCCACCTCCTACGGCCACTTCATCGGCGGCGAGTTCGTCGACTCCTCCGGCAGCGAGGCCCTGAAGACGGTCAACCCGGCCACCGAGCAGGTGCTCGCCGAGTTCGCCCGGGGCACCGAGGAGGACGTGGACCGCGCGGTCGCGGCCGCCCGCAAGGCCTTCGCCGACTGGTCGGCGCTGCCCGGCAGCGAGCGCGCCAAGTACCTGTTCCGGATCGCCCGGATCATCCAGGAGCGCAGCCGCGAGCTGGCCGTGCTGGAGTCGATCGACAACGGCAAGCCGATCCGCGAGACCCGTGACGTCGACCTGCCGCTGGTCGCCGCGCACTTCTTCTACTACGCGGGCTGGGCCGACAAGCTGGACCACGCCGGCTTCGGCCCGAACCCGAAGCCGCTGGGCGTGGCCGGCCAGGTCATCCCGTGGAACTTCCCGCTGCTGATGCTGGCGTGGAAGATCGCGCCCGCGCTGGCGACCGGCAACACGGTCGTCCTCAAGCCGGCCGAGACCACCCCGCTGACCGCGCTGCGCTTCGCCGAGATCTGCCGCCAGGCCGGTCTGCCGAAGGGCGTCGTCAACATCGTCACCGGCGACGGCCGCACCGGCGCGGCGCTGACCGCGCACCCGGACGTCAACAAGGTCGCCTTCACCGGCTCCACCCCGGTCGGCCGCGCGATCGCCCGGCAGGTCGCCGGCACCCGCAAGAAGCTCTCGCTGGAGCTGGGCGGCAAGGCCGCGAACATCGTCTTCGACGACGCGCCGATCGACCAGGCGGTCGAGGGCATCGTCAACGGCATCTTCTTCAACCAGGGCCACGTCTGCTGCGCGGGCTCGCGCCTGCTGGTCCAGGAGTCGGTCCAGGACGAGGTGCTGGACGCGCTGAAGCGCCGGATGGCCACCCTGCGGGTCGGCGACCCGCTGGACAAGAACACCGACATCGGCGCCATCAACTCGGCCGAGCAGCTCGCCCGGATCACCGCGCTGACCGAGGCCGGCGAGGCCGAGGGCGCCGAGCGCTGGTCGCCGGCCTGCGAGCTCCCGGGCACCGGCTTCTGGTTCAAGCCGACCCTGTTCACCGGCGTGAGCCAGGCCCACCGGATCGCCCAGGAGGAGATCTTCGGCCCGGTCCTGTCGGTGCTGACCTTCCGCACCCCCGCCGAGGCGGTCGAGAAGGCCAACAACACCCCGTACGGCCTCTCCGCCGGCATCTGGACGGAGAAGGGCTCGCGCATCCTCTGGATGGCGAACCGGCTCAGGGCCGGTGTGGTCTGGGCCAACACCTTCAACAAGTTCGACCCGACCTCGCCGTTCGGCGGCTACAAGGAGTCGGGCTACGGCCGCGAGGGTGGCCGCCACGGTCTGGAGCCCTACCTGAATGTCGAGGCCCGAGATGTCTGATGTCGTTGCGCGTCTTGACGTCCTCAAGACCTACAAGCTGTACGTCGGCGGGAAGTTCCCGCGCTCCGAGAGCGGGCGGGTGTACGAGGTGACCGACGCAAAGGGCCAGTGGCTCGCCAACGTCCCGCTGGGCACCCGCAAGGACGCCCGGGACGCCGTCGTGGCCGCCCGCAAGGCGGTCAAGGGCTGGGCCGGCACCACCGCGTACAACCGCGGCCAGGTGCTGTACCGGGTCGCCGAGATGCTCCAGGGCCGGCGCGAGCAGTTCGCCGCCGAGGTGTCCGTCTCCGAGGGCATCGGCCCGAAGAAGGCCGCCGCGCTGGTGGACGCCGCGATCGACCGCTGGGTCTGGTACGCGGGCTGGACCGACAAGGTCGCCCAGATCGCGGGCGGCGCCAACCCGGTCGCCGGGCCGTTCTTCAACCTCTCCACCCCGGAGCCGACCGGCGTGGTCGGGATCGTCGCCCCGCAGGCCGGGTACGGGCACTCGCTGCTCGGCCTGGTCTCGGTGATCGCCCCGGCGATCGCCACCGGCAACACGGTCGTGGTCGCGGCCGCCGCGGACGCCCCGCTGCCCGCGCTGTCGCTGGGCGAGGTGCTGGCCACCTCGGACGTCCCGGGCGGCGTGGTCAACATCGTCTCGGGCCGGACCGCGGACATCGCCCCCACCCTGGCCTCGCACCAGGACGTCAACGCGGTGGACCTCACCGGAGCGATCGCCGAGGACGGTCCCGGCGCGGCGAAGGAGCTGGAAGCCGCTGCCGCGGATACCCTGAAGCGGGTAGTCCGTCCGGTGCTGGACCCGTTCGCCCAGGACTGGACCAATGTGCCCGGTACGGACCGGCTACTCTCGTTCCTGGAGACCAAGACGGTCTGGCACCCGATGGGTATCTGACCTCGACCGCTCCGCGTAACAACCCCACAGACTGGCCGTCCCCAGTGCCCTCACCCCCCCAGGGCCCGGACGGTCATTGGACGGACCCGCGCCTCTCCCCCCCTGGCGCGGGTCCGTCGGCGTTCCGACGACTTTCGTCTCCGCCCGGGCCGACTTTCGGGGATCCCGGCGCGGGGCGCGCCCGGACCACAATCGCGGTCACGGAGACCGGCCGAGGGGGCGCGATGGAGGAACTGGGCGAGCTGATGGCACTCGTCACGGACGGCGTGCTGCGCCGCTGGCAGGTGGCCCGGGCCCGGCGCCGGCTGGCCGCCGGGAAGGCGGTGCGGCTGCCGTGCTCGGCCCGCACCGACCGACCGGACCGGCGGCCCGGCTACGTCAACGGGAAACTGGCGATCACCCCCGGCGCCGCCACCGCGTGCTTCCGGGCCCGCGGCGCCACACCGCTCGAACTGCCCCTCGGGGGCACCTTCCACGAGCCCGAGCCGGACACCTGGCACGACCAGGACTGGGCCGCCACCGCGTACCGGCCGCCCGGCGCCGGGGAACCGGTCTACCTCCAGGTGGACAGCCGCTGCCTGCCGATGGTCCGCGCCGCCCTCGCCGGGCCGCCGCCGCGAAAGGTCTGAGCCGACCCGTTTCGGCAACCGGCCGGGATGCGTCAGACTGGTGTCCCGTGAGTGACTCCCCCATGAACCCCGCACCGACCGGGCATGCCCGGGTGATCCTGCTCTCCGGGCCCTCCGGGTCGGGGAAGTCCTCGCTCGCCGAGCGCAGCGGTCTGCCGGTGCTCCAGCTCGACGACTTCTACAAGGACGGGGACGACCCGACCCTGCCGCGGCTGCCGGACGGCGCCGTCGACTGGGACTCCCCGCTGGCCTGGCACCGCGACCAGGCCGTCGCCGCCATCCGCGCCCTGCACGAGCACGGCCGCGCGGACGTCCCGGTGTACTCGATCCCGGACAACGGGCGGACCGGCACCCGCGGCCTGGAGCTGGACGGGGCGGGCGCGTTCATAGCGGAGGGCATCTTCGCCGCCGAGATCACCGCCGAGTGCGCCGACCAGGGCCTGCTCGGCGACGCCCTGTGCCTGCGCAACGGCGCGCTCACCACGGCCTGGCGCCGGTTGCGCCGGGACGTCCGGGAGGGCCGCAAGTCGCTGCCGGTGCTGCTGCGCCGGGGCGCGCGGCTGATGCGGGCCGAGCGGTCCATCGTCGGGCGGCAGGTCGCGCTCGGCTCGTACGCGTGCGCCGGCCCGGAGGCCGAGCGACGGATCCGCGCCGCGGCCCGGCCGACGGAGCTCTCGGCGGTCTGAGCTCCCGACAGTCTGAGCTCCCGGCGGTCTGACGGACAGCCCCCGGAACGAAGGGCCCGGGAACGCGACGGAGGGCCCGGTGCGTCTCCCCCGCACCGGGCCCTCCGCCTTCCCCGAACGATCCGCGGCTCCCCCACGGGCACGCTCCCCCGAGCCGTTGCCCCCGGACCGTGACCGTCCGATCCCCGTCCCCCGACGGGAGTCCTCGTTACGCGACCAGCTCGCCGAACGCCCGGACGGTGTCGCCGGACTTGTTCAGGTGCTCGTCCTCGCGCAGCCGGCGCAGGGCGCGCCAGATGCTGCTCTTGACCGTGCCGACGCTGATCCCCAGCACGTCGGCGATCTCCGGGTCGGTCTTGCCCTCGTAGTACCGCAGCACCAGCATGGTGCGCTGGTTCTCCGGCAGCTTCGCCAGCGCCTGCCAGAGCACGGTGCGCAGCTCGGTGCCGCCCATCGCGTCGGTGTCGCCGGCCGTCTCCGGCAGCTCCTCGGTCGGGTACTCGTTGACCTTGCGGCGCCGCCAGGCGGAGATGTGCAGGTTGGTCATGGTGCGGCGGAGGTACCCGCCGACCGCGGCCTTGTCGGTGATCCGGCCCCAGGCCCGGTAGGTGCTGAAGAGCGCGCTCTGCAGCAGGTCCTCGGCCTCGTAGCGGTCACCGGTCAGGTGGTAGGCCGTGGCGTACAGGGAGGCGCGGCGCTCGCGGACGTACGCGGTGAACTCCGTGATGTGGTCCTCCGCGACGGCCGGGTGCTCCCCCTGCGCGCCCCCCTGCCCTGCCTCGGCGGTGCGGGCCGGTGCGGGGTTCAGCCGCAGCAGCGTCGCACCGGCGGCCTCGCGACCGGTCGGCTCCCCCGAACCGACCGTCCGCAGGCCGTTCCCCCCGGTCCCCCGGTTGCCCGGGGCGTCCTTGCCCTCGACGCGGACGGGGAGGACTCCCCGCAGCGTGAGGGTGTTGGCGGAGTCGGCCGGACTCCCCAGCCGGCCGATCCCGTACAGCTCCCCCGTCCTGCCGCCGCCGCTCACCCGACGGACGACAGGGTTTCCACCGGTGCTGTGCGCGCACCCCCGCACGGTCACGGCACCGGAGTTCTCGTCGGTCCTGACCTCGTACCGGGTCCGGTGGGACGTGGCTGACGAACGCGCGGTGCGGACAGCCGGGTTGGTCCGGGTCTGAAGCGTGGCGTTCATCGTGCGCCCCCTGGGTCGGTACGAGCGGTTCCGGTGGCCGCCGTTCAGCCGGCCTCTCGGCCCGCTGTCCTGCGGCGACATGGAAAATCCTGCCCGCCGGTTGTGATGGCACTGTCCGCCGACTGTCACAGGGGTGTCACAGGAGTTGCCCGCGAATCCCGATCCGCTCCCCTGTGAACCGGACGCCGGTGGCGTCCGTTCCGGTTCCCGGGCGGAGGCCGGAACGGTCCGGGGGGTGATTCGGGGCTGCGGGTGGGCCAAAATGGGGCCGTGCCTTTCCTCCTACTGATCGAGGACGACGACGCCATCCGGACCGGCCTCGAACTCGCTCTCACCCGCCAGGGCCACCGCGTGGCCACCGCCGCGTCCGGCGAGGACGGCCTGAGGCTCTTCAAGGAGCAACGGCCCGACCTGATCGTGCTGGACGTGATGCTGCCCGGAATCGACGGCTTCGAGGTGTGCCGCCGGATCCGCCGCACCGACCAGCTGCCGATCATCCTGCTGACCGCGCGCTCGGACGACATCGACGTGGTGGTGGGTCTGGAGTCCGGCGCGGACGACTACGTGGTGAAACCGGTGCAGCCGCGGGTGCTGGACGCCCGGATCCGGGCCGTGCTGCGGCGCGGCGAGCGGGAGAGCTCGGACTCCTCGGCGTACGGCAGCGTGGTGATCGACCGGGCGGCGATGACCGTCACCAAGGACGGGCAGGACCTCCAGCTCACCCCGACCGAGCTGCGGCTGCTGCTGGAGCTCAGCCGCCGGCCCGGTCAGGCGCTCTCCCGCCAGCAGCTGCTGCGGCTGGTCTGGGAGCACGACTACCTCGGCGACTCCCGCCTGGTGGACGCGTGCGTGCAACGGCTGCGGGCCAAGGTCGAGGACGTCCCGTCCGCGCCGACGCTGATCCGCACCGTCCGCGGGGTCGGCTACCGGCTGGACCCGCCGGCCTGACCCCGGCGCCCGCCGCCCTCCCCAGACCTCTGAACTCCCGTACCACGACAGGCTCTTGTGACTGACCATCAGACGACTGCCCGACGGTTCTCGACGGGCCGGTGGCGTCGGCTGCGCTCCCTGCGGGTGCGGCTGATCGCGGTGTTCGCGGCCGTCGCGCTGCTCGCCGCCGTCTCGGCCTCCGGCATCGCGTACTGGCTGAACCGCGACGCGGTGCTCAAGCGCGCCCAGAACACCGTGCTGAACGACTTCCGGGTCTCGCTCACCCGCAACGTCTCCGAGCTGCCGCTGAACGCGACCTGCGCGGAGCTCGCCACGCTGGCGTCCACGGTGGCCAGCTCCGGCCTGACCTACGACGTGGTGGTGGTCGACCCGGCGCGCCCGGAGTGCTCGGCCTCCTCCGACCCCGCGCACTTCACGCTGGCCGACGTCCCGACCGCGCTCCAGACCACCGTCGCCAAGCCCCGCGAGATCACCGAGAACAACCCGTACCCGTACCACCTGTACTGGCAGCGGCAGAACCTGGAGGGCCGGCCGTTCCTGATCGGCGGCACCAAGGTGGTGTCGAACGGCCCGACGGCGTACATGTTCAAGTCGCTGGAGAACGAGCGGGCCGACCTCAACACGCTGGGCTGGTCGCTGGCCATCGCCACGCTGTTCGCGCTGATCGGCTCGGCGCTGCTCGCCCAGGCCGCCTCGGCGACCGTGCTGCGGCCGGTCAAGCGGCTCGGGGACGCCGCCCGGCGGCTCGGCGAGGGGCGACTGGACACCCGGCTGGAGGTCGAGGGCTCGGTGGACGAACTCGCCGACCTGGCACGGACGTTCAACCGGGCCGCGGCGTCGCTGCACGAGCAGGTCGAGGAGCTGAGCGCGCGCGAGGCGCAGAGCCGGCGGTTCGTCGCCGACATGTCGCACGAGCTGCGCACCCCGCTGACCGCGATGACGGCCGTGACCGACATCCTGGAGGACGAGGCGGAGTCGCTGGACCCGATGATCGAGCCGGCCGTCCGGCTCGTGGTCAGCGAGACCCGGCGGCTGTCGGACCTGGTGGAGAACCTGATGGAGGTGACCCGCTTCGACGCCGGCACCGCCAAGCTGGTCGCCGACGAGGTGGACATCGCCGACCTGATCATGTCCTGCATCGACGGGCGGGCCTGGTACGACGCCGTCGAGCTGGACGCCCCGCGCGGCATCCTGGCCGTGGTCGACCCGCGCCGGCTCGACGTGGTCTTCGCCAACCTGATCGGCAACGCCCTGAAGCACGGCGGCTCGCCGGTGCGGGTCAGGGTCCGGCAGGACGGGGACTCGGTCGTGGTCGAGGTCTCGGACAGCGGCCCGGGCATCCCGGAGGACGTGCTGCCGCACGTCTTCGACCGCTTCTACAAGGCGGACCGGGGGCGGGCGCGCTCCGAAGGCAGCGGCCTCGGACTGTCGATCGCGATGGCCAACGCACAGATACACGGGGGGACGATCACGGCGGCCAACGGGGAGGTCGGCGCGGTGTTCACCCTGACCCTGCCGCTGGCCCCGCCGCCCCCGCCGTCCGCGGGCGAGGCCGAGGGCGGCCCCGTCGGCGCCGCCGCCGACGACAAGGACGCCACGACGTGACCGCCCCCACCAGCACCGCTCCCGCCGTCACCCGCACCGCCCTGCGCCGCGGCGCCGGCGTGCTGCTGCTGCTCGCCCTGGCCTCCGGCTGCGGCATCCGGCCGACCGCCGTACCGGTCGACGCCGGTGCGCCCGCCAGCCGGACGGCCTGCCCGACCACCCCGCACATACCGACAGCCCTGGTCACCCCGCCGGGCCCCGTCCCGAGCGTGACTCCGGCCCGCGGTACCAAGGCGGCCGCGAGCCCGAGCCCGTCGCCCACCCCGGTGGCGCCGGGCAGTCCGCCGCCCGACAACGTGTTCGGCGCGGTGCCGACGTCCTCGCGCTGCAAGTAGCCGCGTACGAGGGGTTCCGGGGGCGCGTTCGGAATGTTCACGCCCAGTGTGGAACCGACGCGCCTCCGGCTCACGTCCTTCCCCCCGTGCAGCGAGATGGCACCAGGACACGCGGTCAGCGTTCCGGCGCGGGGACGAAGAGCAGCCCGGCGACGGCCGTCCACCGTCCCCTCCGGTTGGCCGGGCTGGCGGGTCTCACCGGCCACCTGGCCCTGGCGCTCTGGCTGGTGCTGAGACCGCTGCCGGTGGCCTGGGTGTACGACGCCAACCTGACGCCCCTCGCCTCGCTCCGTTCCTCCACCGGCTGGCAGGTGCTCGGCGAGCTCCTGCTGCTGGCCCCGCTCGGAGTCCTGCTGCCACTGGCCGGCGGCCGGCTCCGGGCCCCCTGGCTGCCGTCCTTCCTGCGCACCACCGGCGCCTCCGCGCTGCTGGCGACCGCGCTGGAGTTCCTCTCCTCCTGGGCGCCCGGCCACGTCCTCAACGTGGACCACATCCTGCTCGCGGTGGCCGGCGTGGCCGTCACCCACCTCGCGCTCGTCCCCGGCCTGCGGCACCTGCTGCGGGACCGGCGGCCGCGGGCGGCCCGGGTGGCGATGCTCGCCGTGCCGCCGGTCGCGGCCGTCACCTCGGTGGCGGTCGGCGCGGGCGCCGCCCGGCGCGTCTACGCGGAGCCGACGCCGCCGGTCGGCTGAGCCCGCCGGCCGGTCGGGCCTTCCAGTCGGCTGAGCCCCGCGCCTACGCGGAGCCGACACCTACACGGAGCCGACGCCGTCCGCCTCCTGGGCCCGGCCCGGGAGCACCCGGCCGCCCACCTCGACCAGCCCGCCCGGGCGCGGCCCGGCCAGCAGCTGCGAGCCCCGGCCCTGGGTGACGGTCAGCGCCCGGCCGAGGCTCGCGGCCAGCAGCAGGGCGGCCGCGCCCGTCGCCTCGTCCTCGTCGATCCCGTCGCCCCGCCCGGGGAAGGCCCGGGCCCGTACGGTGCCGGCCGCCTCGTCCTGCCAGGCCCAGGCGTAGATCCACTCCCCCGGCGGCGGCACCTCCAGCGCCTCCACCTCGGCCGCCGAGCCGTACTGCCGCAGCGTGCGCCCCGGCGCCCACTCCGGCCGGGCCTCGATCCCGGTCAGCCCGCCCTCGCGCCGCACGGCCACCTCGCCGGCCGCCGTGACCAGCCGGTCCACGCCGAGCAGCCAGGCGGCGCCCACGCACGGATGGCCGGCGAAGGGCAGGCGCACCGAGGGGGTGTAGATGTCGATCTCCCCCCGCCCGGGGTCGTCGACGAAGACCGTCTCACTGAAACCGAGTTCGTGCGCGATCCGCTGCCGGTCCGCGCGTTCCGGCACGGCGGCGCCGTCGCGCACCACTCCGAGCTCGTTCCCGTGACTCCCGTCGGGCCCGCAAAAGACCCGTAGCACCTCAAAACCCGTCATTTCCCACCCCTTCAATCACCGCTCCGATGGAGCGCAATGACACCGTGACACAAAGTCGGCGGCGAATGTCGGCCGCCTCCAGTACTCTGCGCTGTCGTCCCCGAACGGTGTCCACCGTTTGCACTTCCCCTCCCCAGGAAGCTTCTTTGAATCTCGATTTCAGCGCCGCACCGCTCTTCTCCTGGTACGTCGTGCTGCTGGCGATCAGCGGCGTCATCATGGTGGTCTTCGGCGCCGCCGTCGGCGGGATGAAGGTCGGCCTGCGCATCCTCAACATCGTCATCGGCCTCGGCCTCCTGGGATACGCCTACTACCTGGCGTTCGTCTTCGAGGGCGGCACGTACACCATCTTCTACAAGGTGTTCATCGTGCCGGTCCTGGCGATCGTCGCCTCGGTGAAGGCACTGACCGAGCGCGGCAACGCCAAGAATCAGCAGCCCGCCCAGCCGGCCGCCGGGTTCGACCCGAACGCGCCGCAGGGGGCGTTCAACCCGGGTGCGCCGTTCAACCCGAACGCGCCGCAGGGCCCGTTCAACCCGGCCGCCGGCCAGGCCCCGTTCAACCCGCAGGCCCCGTTCAACCCGAACGCCCCGCAGCCGGGCGCCCCCGTCCCGCCGGTCGCGCCGCAGGCCGCGCCGCCCGTCCCGCCGCAGGGCGCCTCGCCGTACCAGCCGGGCGTCGCACCGCAGCCGGTGGCGGACAACCCGTACGCCCAGCCGCAGCCGCCGCGGAACCCGGCCGGCTGACCGGCGGGTCCGCGGACCGGCCCCGGGCCTCAGGGTCACCCTGAGCCGTACCCCGACGTCCGGATCCGACCAGCCGGTGACCCTTCGGGGTGGCGAATCACCTGCCGGGCTGAGGAACGGGGGCCGGTGGTGGCGGAGTATGGAAACAGCCCGCCGGACCGGCCGGACCGGGCCGCCACCGTACGGAGAACACCATGAGCGCGCGCCTCGCCCGTCCCCGCCACAACCGCGTGATCGCCGGTGTCTGCGCCGGGATCGCCGAACGCTTCGGCCTGACCCCGTGGACCGTCCGACTGATCTTCCTGCTCTCCTGCCTGCTGCCCGGCCCCCAGTTCCTGCTCTACCTGGCCCTGTGGGTCCTGCTCCCCCAGGAACCGTGAGCCCGGCGGCCCGGCACACGGCGACGGGCCGCCCGCCCCGGAGGATCCCGGGG